>JAPVVG010000207.1 GCA_028571455.1 Desulfobacteraceae bacterium
AAAAGTTAGGACAGCTTTTTAATATGAGTTACTCTGCTGTCAGTCATTGTGTAAAAATATTTAAAGAGAAGATGAATAAAGATAAAAAAGTAAAAAACCAATTTGAAAAACTTAATTCACAATTCAAGCTTTGACACCAATTCATTGGCATCATGATAATATCGGGAATACTGGGCGGTTTGGTGAATTTTTTTCTATCGGAATATCACAAACCTCCCGTCTGGAAAGCCGTGATTGGCGATTGCCTGCTGGGAATTATTTCAGCGTTAACCGTACCGCTCTTTTTGAACATGATCTCCAGTAATTTGCTCACGGTTGCGCACAAAAAACCGGTCAATCTATTCATCTTCAATGGTATCTGCCTGTTATTTGCCTTGTTCTCTTGCAGATTAAAAGAAAATGTTTTTAATAAGCGGTTCCAAGCAACCGGCAGTATAACCAGAGACCATGGTAACGCCGATCCGGTCGAAACAGACTATGATGTAAAAATCGCCGGCCGGAAAGTTTCAAAGGACCGGCTTGGCCGGGCCGGAATTTCGGAAAGTGAATTAAAGATTTTGCAGGTAATGGCGTCTGGAAACCATGTCCATCAAAGCCTGGTCGGTCTGCTGAAAGATCCGGAACTTGAAAAAGAGCCGGTCAATGAAACGCTTTCTTCCGTGATGGCCAAAGGTTTGGTTGAGCAAAAATTAAACAAGGAAAACAAACTTCGGTTATATCTGACGCCAAAAGCAAAACAGATTCTTGATAAATTTAACAAAAATAGTAGATTTTCATGAACACTATTTAAAAAAACTGTAAAATGGAGATTGATTTATGGAACCGATAGCTGACACCTGGGTAAAAAATTTTCGTTCCGTTGTGGTTAAGATAAAGGACGGAACAACGATTACCGGCAAATTAAATATTGGCGATTTTCCGAGAGTATCAGATTTTTTCAGGAAATCACCGGATCAGTATTTCGTTTTGTCCGACGCAGAACACAGGGGTACGTCCGGAAAGGTCGTTATTATTAACAAACATGAGATTATGTGGGCCGAGCCGGAAGATATTTAAACGTCTCGGAAATTCTTCAAGCTATCAAAATCACAAGCCTTTTAACGGCCCCTTGTTTATGCCATAATTTTAGGCATTTTTATTAATTCGAATCAAGGCTTCGGGGACGCCCTTTACATTTGAAAATGGGGTCAAGTCTACTGTTGACCCTTGCTCAAAATTAATAAGGGTCAAAAGCAGACTTGACCCCATTTACCTTTTGACCCCATTTACCTTTTAAATCACTTTCTATCTTCCATGTGAAACCAACTTTTTTGAGGATTGCTTTAAAGCTATAATTATGCTAATTTCTATTAAAATAAAAGTTCAATGTTACTTAATCCATTAAAATTTCATTGTAATTGAATTTATGGTGTTTCTATGGAATCGATCAAAACAGAAATACATACAGGCGACTGCTTAGAGCTTTTGACTGATTTTCCGGATAACTTTTTTAATCTAATTGTAACTTCTCCCCCATATGCTGACAGGAGAAACAAAACATATGGAGGAATAAAGCCGGATGAGTATGTTGATTGGTTTTTATCACGTTCTGCTGAGTTTCTTAGAGTCCTGAAACCAGATGGCACATTTATACTGAATATTAAAGAAAAAGCGATTAACGGGGAACGGCACACATATGTTATTGAATTGATATTAGAAATGAAGCGGCAGGGTTGGCTTTGGACTGAAGAATTTGTATGGCATAAAAAAAATTGTTACCCT
Organism: Desulfobacteraceae bacterium; assembly: GCA_028571455.1. Lineage (GTDB taxonomy): Bacteria > Desulfobacterota > Desulfobacteria > Desulfobacterales > ETH-SRB1 > Desulfaltia. Next base: position 1,762 of record JAPVVG010000207.1, read on the forward strand.
GGAAAATGGCCTAATCGTTTTAGAGATGCTTGGGAAAGGTGCCTTCAATTTAATAAGTCAAAAAAGTTCAAAATGTATCAAGATGCAGTAATGGTTCCAATGGGTGACTGGGCTAAAGGTAGGTTAAAAAATTTGAGTGACACAGACAAAACCCGTGATAATTCCAAGGTAGGGAGTGGTTTTGGAAAAAACATTTCCAATTGGCTAAAACGGGAAAAGGCATACCCCACGAATGTTTTGCATTTTGCCACAGAATGCTATAATCGAAATCATAGTGCCGTGTTTCCAAAAGCATTACCGGAATGGTTTATGAAGTTGTTCACTCAAGAGAATGATTGGGTTCTTGACCCTTTTCTTGGTTCTGGAACAACGTGCGAAGTAGCCCAAGAACTAAAACGAAACTCGGTTGGTATTGAAATTCTACCTGATTATTATGAGTTAGCAAGAAAACGCACCTCAAATTATCAGTATAGATTGTGCGAGGAACAAGCAGAATATGGAGCTAATAACTCAGAAAGACATAGTTGAGTATGTTGAGAAAAATATCCCTAATTTCCATCAGAATCGTTTAGACAAACTGAAGAAATTAAGACTCAGGGATGTCCTTAAACGCAAAAACCCATATCTATTCAAGGTCAAAAACATCACCACTGCCAGCGATTTTATTAAAACAATTCTTGATGCATTCCTTTCATCTCAAGAGGAAAGTCTTTTCGGAGGATTTTTGGAAGAACTTGCGATTTTTATTTGTAGTAATGTTTACAACGGCCGCAAGTCTTCAACTGAAGGCATTGACTTAGAGTTTGAAAAAGACAACACGAAATATATGGTTTCGATAAAATCCGGTCCAAATTGGGGGAACAGTAGCCAAATCAAAAAAATGAAGGACAACTTCAAGAAAGCAAAACGAATTTTGGGAACAAATACCTCAACTGGATTTCATGTTATTGCGGTAAACGGCTGTTGCTATGGAAAAGATAATACACCGAATAAAGGTGATTACCTAAAGTTATGTGGACAGAGATTTTGGGAGTTTATATCGGGCAATGAAAATCTCTATACTGAAATCGTTGAACCTTTAGGGCATAAGGCCAAAGAAAAAAATGATCTTTTTCTACGAGAATATGCAAAAGTAATAAACAAGTTTTCACTTAAATTCATGAAAATGTTTTGCGACCCCTCCGGTGAAATCCTCTGGGAAGAAGTCATTAAGTTCAACTCAGGAAAAAATAGTGTGAAGGCATAACAATTCAGTACCTCGTGCCGAGATAAATCCGAATCGTTGGGATAAGGCAAAGAGTCTTTGAAATTCGATATTGTTACCCAGTGGGTGATCGGGTGACAAAACTGTCAACCTCCTCTTTGCAGGGCTTGCTCTGGCACTGAGGTTAAGAAAGT
>JAPVVG010000208.1 GCA_028571455.1 Desulfobacteraceae bacterium
TATTCCCCTTATTCTTGAGAACAGGCAGATAGACAGGGTGCCGTTTTTTCATAACCTTAGCCATAACATGCACGGGATCATGGCAATATTTGCGGCAACAGGCGCTTTTCTTTCCTTTTTCCATCAGGGATCTCTTGGCGGGGTTGCGGGCGTGCTTTTTGGTCGTCCCTTTGCTTTTAGAGAGGGAGTGCTAATATGGCCGTGGACTTTTTTTCTCTTTACCTGGTCGGCGGCGGCAAGTGGAGTATGCTTTACACTACTAATTACATGGGTTACCGAAAAGATAACAAGGAAAAAGCTTGTTAAGCAAAATGTTATAAAACTGCTTGCAAAAATAGCAGGCTGGATGCTTGCAACATACACTATTGCGAAGATAATAGACACCTGGTACTGGGCTGCAGTTACAGCGCCATCTAAAGGATTTACTTTAATGGATTTTTATTCCAACAATCCTTTATACGGAATATGGATACTTGTGCTTGAAATAGTTGTTTGTGGAGTTATTCCATCTATAATACTTATTACCAAGAAAGGGCGCGACTCTTCATTTTTGCTTGTAAGCGCTGTGTTCCTTGGTATGCTTGGGGCATGCGTGAATCGCTGGGTAATGGTGCTCCAGGTAATGGCTGTGCCGGTGCTTACCTTTGAAAGCTGGTTCATGTACTTTCCAAGCTGGCAGGAGATAGCTACAACCATCCTTCCGGTAGCATACGGCATTATTCTGGTAATGATTTCATATCGTTATTTACCGATATTCCCGCAGGAACGGGAGTTAGAGTTAGAGGGATAGAGGAGGACAGACATGCTTCCATTTTCGTTTGAATGGCTGTGGGATTTGGATCATATGGTCTTTATGGGGGGCCTGTGGTATGCCCTTACTATTTTAGGCCTCGGCATGACCTATTGTATTATCAAGGCTGCTATTGATACAGCAAAGGGCAAAGGCAGCCATTAAAAATTAAAAACTCAAAATTATAAAAGCGCTTATCTCATTGTTAAATGCTGGTAGGCGCTTTTTTTATTTTTTCATTTGTCAGGTTTAAAACCCTCGCTTTTTAGGCCAACACTTTTAGCCAGTTTTACATTTTGAATATCGAATATCGAACAAGGAATTTCGAACAGCAGAAGTTTTTAAAAGCAATAAAACAATATTCTTCACTTCGACCTGCCCGCAATGCCTTTACGTTGTTCGTGTAGAATACCATAAAATGATGGTATGGTGACATTTATCACCTTAACACCAATTGCAATGCATGGCAGGCGGGTATTCTGCGGTTCCTTGTTCTGCGGTTCTGCGGTTCAAAAATAAATGACTTTCAGTCCCAATAAAAATCTATTTGCTTTAGGAGGTAGTAGTTTAGAAAGGTGTGATGGATAGAATTATCATAGAGGGTGGACGCTCCCTTAAGGGCGAAGTAAAGATAAGCGGATCTAAAAATGCTGCGCTTCCGATAATGGTTTCCTCGCTGCTTGTTGACGGATGGAATACTTATAATAATATTCCGCAGTTAAAAGACATACAAAGCATAAAGCTTTTGCTTACAGGACTTGGGGCAAGGATAGAGGAAGATGGAAGCAGTGTTCGGATAGATGCGGGAGGTCTTTGCAATACCGAGGCGCCATACGATCTGGTCAGGAAGATGAGAGCATCTATCCTGGTTCTCGGCCCTCTTGTGGCCAGGCTTAAAAAGGCCAGAGTATCTTTGCCGGGCGGATGTTCTATCGGAGCAAGGCCGATTAATCTGCATCTAAAGGGGCTTGAGCGTCTTGGAGCATCGATTGAATTAAAACACGGCTATGTCGAGGCTTTTGCTGATCGTCTTAGAGGAAATGAAATTTATTTTGATATTGTAACAGTAACCGGAACAGAAAACCTGATGATGGCCGCTGTTCTGGCTGACGGTGTTACCGTTCTTCGCAATGCTGCTTGCGAGCCGGAGGTGGCGGCGCTTGCCGATGTATTAATCAAAATGGGCGCAGATATTCAGGGCGCGGGAACATCTGTAATTACAATAAAAGGGGTCCCTTCCCTTCATCCTGTGTCGATTTCTATAATACCCGACCGGATAGAAGCGGGCACCTTTATGGTTGCAGCGGCCCTGACAGGGGGTAATATAAAGCTTTTAAATTGTGAACCTGATCATATGCAAACTATTATTCACAAGCTAAGGCTGACAAATACCGATATTAAGGTAAATGATAAAAATATTGATATTGTTGGATCAGATGAAATCAGCAGTGTTGATATTAAAACCATGCCATATCCTGGTTTTCCTACCGATATGCAGGCTCAGTTTATGGTTTTGATGTCGATTGCCAAAGGGCTGAGCATTATTTCAGAAACCATCTTTGAAAACCGTTTTATGCATGTAAGCGAACTCAAGCGTATGGGGGCGGATATTACGATATCAGGCAATACTGCAATGGTTAAAGGGGTTCCCACGCTTTCAGGAGCGCCGGTTATTGCGTCAGATCTCCGCGCCAGCGCATCGCTTATATTAGCCGGTCTTGTGGCCAGGGGCAAAACAGAGGTAAATCGCGTGTATCACTTAGATCGTGGATATGAAGCAATTGAGAAAAAGTTTGTTAAGATCGGAGCTGCAATAAAACGGGTCAGAGAATGAGAAATGGCCTGCAGAATCTATTCACGTCCAATTATCCCTCTTCTAATATCAATGATATTTGGAATTGTCTCTGGATCCAGATTCCCCGGCAATTCTATCTGGGCATATTCTATAATTTTTTTATGCGCATGCTTAATAGTTGTTCAAGCAGTATATAAAAAAAACCTGTCTGTTTTGCCTTTAGTCATTTTCTTTGCATTTGGATACCTCCTCATACAACCATGGGTTGCCCCTAAGTTTCCTTCCAATCACATCATGCACTTTACAGATAACCATCGATGGAAAATTGTCGGAGTTGTCGATAAGAATCCGGTAGCCTCTAATAATCGCTTAAGAATAATTTTACGCGTTGAAACCCTTGGCCGGGATAACAGCTCCTTTCCGGTCTTAGGAAAAATCCGCGTGACAGTAACAAAGCCTTTTCCGGATATCTTTGTCGGAGACAGACTCTCCCTAATCGGCAAAATCAGATCGATCAGAAATTTCAACAATCCAGGTGGCTTTAATTATAGAAGATATATGGCTTTTAAAAAAATATGGGGAAGCACCTATGTCCTTGGAAAAAGGATCGTTATATTAACCCGAAATTCAGATCCCGGGATTAATACCATTATAGAAAAAGCCCGCAATAGGATTTCCGATCTAATTGATAAGACAGGTAAGGGCAGCCAGCAGGATGTATTAAAAGCCCTTATTGTGGGCGATAGAACCGGAATTGCAAAAAATATAGGGGCAGCGTTTAACCGGGCTGGAGTCGGCCATATCCTTGCTATATCAGGACTTCACATTGGGATTATTGCAACCGCATCGTTTATATTTTTCAGATGGCTTCTTTCTTATAGCAAACTTTTTCTATGGAATGCATGGACAAAAAAAGGGGCAGCAATTTTATCTCTATTTCCTGTAATTTTATATGGTCTGATTTCCGGGATGTCGCCATCTACCCAGAGGGCGGTAATTATGGTTACAGTCTTTCTAATGACTTTCCTGTTTGAAAGGGAACAGGACTCAATGAATAGCCTGGCAATAGCTGCAATGATTATTCTTGTCGCTTATCCCCAGTCACTTTTTTCGATTTCATTTCAGCTTTCCTTTATAGCCGTTCTTTCAATAATATATGGCATGTCCATGACGTATAATAGCCGTATAAGTGATAGAAATATCACTAAAAAGATATGGTTTTTTAAGGCTTTGAAAATTTTGTTTTCTTCTATATTGGTTTCAGTATTTGCAATCCTCGGAACATTGCCGGTTGTCATGTTTTATTTTAACCAGGTTTCATTGGTTGGTGTTTTTGCAAACCTGTTGATTATTCCACTTATAGGATTTGTTGCGGTGCCCTTGGGGCTGTTTTCTGTGTTTTTGTATCCAATTAGTATCTCAGGGGCTTCAGTGTTTATTAATTCAAGCGCTGCTGTATTAGGATACGCTCTTGATATTGTAAGTTTTATTGCTGAGTTGCCTTTTGCGGCAGTAAAAACCGTTACACCAAATTTTTTTGAGATTGGCTGTTATTATGTGCTGGGTTGGTCAATTTTAGGGTTAGTTGGATTTCGGAGGAAAAAGGTTGCAGGTATAGATGGAAACAGCTCTTCTATTTCAAGAGATGCAGGGAGGAGATCGCGGAAAAATGCTGTTACCGGACGAAGAACAGCGGCAATTGTTGCTGTATTAATCATAGTCGCAAGTTGTGCTAATACCTGTTACTGGGCATATAACAGGTTCTGGCGCAATGATCTCAGGGTTACTATTATTGATGTTGGTCAGGGGAGTGCCGCCCTTATGGAACTACCAGGGGGTCGTTGCTTTCTTATTGATGGAGGGGGCTTTTCAGACAATTCAATTTTTGATGTAGGAGCAAGAATTGTCGCCCCCTTTTTATGGCGCAAAAAGATCAAAACAATCGACACCATCGTTCTTTCTCATCCAAATGCTGATCACCTGAATGGATTATTATATATAGCGAGGCATTTTAACGTAAAAAGATTATGGTGCAACAGCGATTCCGCAGATATAAATAGTTATCGCGAGTTTATGGAAATTATAAAGAAAAACAGGATAGAAATAATTGCATTTAAAGACATGCCCCGCAGTCATGAAATAAATGGAGCAAGGCTTGAAATTCTTCATCCCCCAAAAAATTATATTGATAAAAGAAAAAATGAAAAACAGCGAAATCTTAACAACAATTCCCTTGTAATAAAGGTAAGTTTTGGATCAAAATCGATTCTGTTTCCCGGGGATATTATGGCTTTCGCAGAGAGGGACATTGTTGCAAGTCATGGAGATGAATTAAAAAGCACAGTCCTTATTGCCCCTCACCATGGCAGCAAGACGTCCAGCACAGCTATGTTTTTGGAAAAGGTCAAACCGGAAATTGTAATAATATCGGCGGGCTGGAAAAATAGTTTTAGATTTCCGAATCCATCGGTTCTGAAAAGATATAATGAGAATGATTGCCGTATATTTCGTACTGACAAAAATGGAGCAGTAGCGATATCGATTGATGGCAGAGCTCTTAAAATCAAACCTTTTATTACCGGCAGCGCCGACACCCGGGAAGATTATTCGCCGGGCCACTGATCAATAATGAGAACTATTCATTTTCCTTGAAAACAAGACGATTAAGTGTTAAAGGCAAAAAAAACGTTCCACCACCATCAATCTATTCCATAACAAACTGTATAAATTTTGGATGGAACAAATGAGGCTCAAATTTCTTATCCTGTCATGGTATGTCCACTGGGCTCATCCGGCCGGACTACAGGGAGTTTCAATCCACACCCGCTTCAAAAGAGAAACCCGATAAATCAATCACAATATTCGACTACCACAGGCTTCTATCAAAAACAGGATGGAAAGTAACCCACCTGTCTGCGTGCGGCACGCACAGGCAGGTCGAATAGAGTGTCCCCCCTGCCCAGTTGAACCGGGTTCCCTTCCAGGGTGTTCAACCGGGGTGTCCTCAGAACGCCTGAGGACCCCAAAGTTTGAATGGCTTACAAAGTTTTCTTGCCAATCGTAACGCTCTGTTCTATAATTCAACTCATAACTGTTTAGCCACTAAGTCATAAAGAATGGCATTAAAAGAACAAGTTAAATAGGACGCGGATTTCCACAGATAATATTTTTATTTTTCAATTTAAGAATTATGATAATCTGTGCGAAACCTCTAACTTAAATCTTTGGTGTCTTCGTGCCTTTGTGGCTGAACGTTTAATTATAATCTTTGGTGTCTTAGTGCCTTCGTGGCTAAGCTTTTAAATTCTTTAGAAATAAGGGAGAGTTCTTATGAGCGGGCTTTTGTTTGGTGAAAGGTTAATTGATAAAAAACGAATAACTAAAAAGCAGCTTCAAAAGGCTTTGGATCGCCAGCGACTTCACGGTGGCAGAATCGGGAGCAACATGGTCGCTCTGGGGTTTATAGATGAGGATGATATAAAAGATTTTTTTGAGAGTGCCCCGATCGTTCCGAAAACTGTGGAGGCAACCGGCCTTGAATTTTCTTTCATCGTCGATCTGATAAGCAAACATGCTTTGAACATGGGAGAATTTTCCATGCCGGAAATGGCAGCACGAACAAAACTTACCTTAGCCGTGGTGGGTGAGGCCATTGACAGGCTGCGACATGACCAACTTGTTGAGGTAAAAGGCGCCAGTCAGCTCTTGAAACTTACCTACCGGTTAAGTCTTACCGAAGCCGGTCTAAAACGTGCATCCAGTCTCCTGGAGATCTCCAGATATGTTGGGCCGGCGCCCGTAACTTTCGATGATTACCGAAACATGGTGGAAATACAGACAATCAAAAGCATTTTTGTTGACCCGGAAAGGATTCGAGATGCTTTTTCAAATCTCGTTGTGAATGAACGGGTTCTGGAAAACATCGGGCCTGCAGTTAGCTCCGGCAAGGCCATCTTTTTGTACGGCCCTTCGGGTAACGGTAAGACAACCATCGCTGAAACCATCGGTAGAATTTTGCCGGGAAGCATTTACATACCGTATGCCGTGCTGACTGAAGGAGAAATTATCATGACCTATGACAAGGCCAGCCATGTGGCCGTTAAACCACAACATAGTGCCAACACTGTGGACCAGCGATGGGTTCTTGTAAAAAGACCCGTCGTCATGGTGGGAGGAGAAATGACGCTCAAATCTCTCGATCTCGACTTCAATGAAATATCAAAATTCTATGAAGCGCCGTTACAAATGAAGGCAAATAACGGCCTTTTTATCGTTGACGACTTTGGACGGCAACAGGTGGATCCGCAAAACTTTTTGAATCGCTGGATTGTCCCCCTGGAACGTAGAACCGACTTTTTATCTTTTCACACCGGAATGAAAATCGAAATTCCTTTTGACCAGTTGGTAGTCTTCTCAACAAATCTTGAACCCCGCTCACTGGTGGATGATGCTTTTCTACGAAGGATTCATTATAAAATTAGCATTGATCACCCGGAATTGAGTGAATATAAAGAAATTTTTCAAAGGGTATGCGATTCTAACGGCATTGCTTTCAATAACGATGTGTTTAATCATCTCATCGAAAACTATTATCATAAGAAAAATATCAAGCTCACCTCCTGCCATTGCCGTGACCTTATAGAACTTATCATAGACAGTGCGCGTTATCACAGCCTAAAACCGGAACTTACAAAAGATACTTTATCGACTGCGTGGGACATCTACTTCGTGGAAATGTAAATAAAATCGTTTTCCTTTGTGCCTGCCCGCCATCGGCTTCGCCTTAGGCGAGGCGGGCGGGTCTTAGTGCCTTTGTGGCAATTTTTTTAGGTTTTAAATGAAAAAAGCAGCAATCATTTTTTTTACATGCATCCTGATTTCAGGGTGTGTATCAACCCGTGAAGCCACGAAAAGACAAATACTAAATTTAAACACTCAACATTTCAAAGATACGATAATAATCAAACAGGTCTCATCGGGTGATGTAACTAAATTTTCCACGTTAAAAGGGTATCGACATGAAAAATACCTCGGAATTGGCTGGCTGGACAGCTTTTTGATAGGATATCTGAATAATAAAACCGGGAAAAGACATTACCATGTATATCAGTTTATCAGTTACCAGGGACAAGGATGGAGATTATATAATCGTGTGAACTATGAAACTCCTGAGGGGACAAAGTCTAAGCCCCTGATAAGCTATCACAAAGAATTAATGAATTGCTCCTCTTCAAGAGCCTGTACCTACGAAGAACATGTTGTGTTTGATATTGAGGAGGCGTTATTGAGACAAATAGCAGAGCGTGCACCTGAAACTCAGGGGAAAACCACTGCCAAGGGAAAGGTCAGCGCTTTTTTATACAAGCTTTCTTCCAAACAAGGGCACAACATTACGTATTGGTTATTGCCGTCTGAAGTCGCAGCGCTGCTGGAAGTTATGGATGAATATACCAGAGCAAAATAATCGGTTGAAAACTGCGAATATCGAATATCGATTACATGAATATCGAATGTCGAAGTATGGAATCGCTCCCGCCTGCCATTGCAAGCTCGCCCGCCAGCCAAGCCCGCCCGGCATTCGCCTGAGGCGCAGCCGATGGCGGACGGGCATGGCGAGGCGGCCTGGGGCACGAGCGGGCAGGTCGCTCTGTTTTTTATAAAATTGCCATAATAAATTCCTTCGGAATTCTGCGGTTCTGCAGTTTAAAACATACCCTGACCGTAGCTGATAGAGCACATGAAAAAGGCAGCTTCTGAATTAAAAGCTGCCTTTTGACTTATTAAATTTGTAACGATTCCCAGTTAACCGGCTTTGGGTTCATCGAAAATCTGAATCCATAAACCTTGATTGTTTGTCATTCGTTATTCGATATTCATCATTCGATATTCATCATTTTTTACTTAGCTTTAAACCTTGAACCTCTGAACCTTTGAACCCCCTTATTTTTTCACATACTCATCAGCCCCTATGTCTATGCGTTTGCCTTCGGGCCTTTTATCACCGTCAATGTCTATTTCAGGCGCTTGTTTTCCTGTCCCGCGATTTATTGCCGGTGATTTATCTGCAAGATGATAGAAATCACCTAACCCCACGAATAATGGATCCTTATCCATATTGCCATATCCACTATATCCGCCCTCGACGATGGAGAATGAAATTTTAGGAGAAGGTGTGTTTTTAATATCTTTAACCACCTCATTGGGGGTATTGCCCCAGAAAATACAATTGCTAAAAACTGGGGCGGGCTTGTGCCTGACGTAAAGACCGCCGCCATTTATGGCGATATTTCTGGTAATCGTACAATTGATTATGCTTGCGCGAGTGTTATAGATATATATTCCACCGCCCTCGTAATTGGATGTATTTCTGACAACGACACAATTGACGATGGTTGCAGAGCCGGCATTCCCAAGGTAAATCCCGCCGCCCTGGCTGGTCTTGCTGCTGGTGCTGGCGGTATTGTTAACGATAATGCAATTGGTGATGGTGGGAGCGCTGTTGACAACGTAAATTCCGCCGCCCTGATCCCTAACCCGTCCATTGGTAATGGTAAAACCGGATACCAGAGCGTCTTCTAACTCACCGCTATGGAAATAGAATCCCCTGCCGTCATTTTCGCAATCAATAATGGTCTTCGAAGGGCCGTTTTCCGATTGCACAATTAGTTCTTTACCTTCAAAATCCAGGTTCTTATTTCTTTTGCCTTTGTAAGTTCCGTCGGCAACAAGTACTGTATCACCATCGACTGAGGCATCAATGGCTGCCTGTATTGTTTTGTAATCGCCCGGAACCTGCATGGTTGCACCAAAAGCGAGTGTGGAACATAAAAGTAATGATAGCGCAAAAACAAAGCAAAAGTATCCTTTGAAACTGCCTGCATTTCTTTTCATAATTCTCTCTCCTTACATCCAGTACAAGTTAAATAAGACACAGATAATATTATCATTTTTTAATTTAAAAATCTTAACCATCTGTGTTCACCTGCCCGCTCGTGCCTTGCAATGGCAGGCGGGTCTGTGTCCCAAAAAATATTCCTATACTATTCAATTGAGCGTTATTGCTCGATTAAGGCTTTACCGTGTTCATCGGATGGCAGTTCACCCTCGCGACCCATTTTGGCTTTTTGTAAGTTTTCACCTGCCTTCAAATAATATGTTGGCCTGACCTCGATGGCCTTCTCAAAAGAACGAATTGCCTTATCCCGCTCTCCCATCTTCAGGTAAACAAACCCCATGTTATTATAAGCCTTTGATTCATCTCCGCCTTTTTTAAAAGCCTCCATTGCCAATTGGTATCTGCCAAGCTTGGCTAACGCCATACCCAGGTTATTGTAAATTTTGGCATTAGATCTGTCAATTTTTAACGCTTTATTGAAAGCCTGGACCGCCTTTTCATATTTCCCCATCAGGGAGTAAGATATCCCCAGGTTATTATATAAAAACCCCTTGCGAGGCTTCAATGCAATGGCGGATTTATATTCAAGAGCAGAAAGATTATATTTTCCCTGTTGGTCATAAATAATTCCCAGTAGATTATGTGCCTTCCATAACTTTGGGTCCAGTTCAACAGCTTTGCTTAAATGCTTTACTGCTTCTTCATTTTTTTTCAAACGAAAATAAGCCTGCCCAAGCCCCTGAAAAGCCGGCGCATACGCCGGATCTTTATCTATTACTTTCTGAAATTCCCGAATGGCGGCCTGATCAGACTTGCCTTTGAGAAAAACAAGACCTTTCTTATACCGGACCCTTGTATTTTCTGGATCAAGCTTAAGATATTTATTATATTCTATCAGGGCAAGCTGGAGGTTCCCCTGGTTAAAGTAAATATCCCCTAATCTTTCAATCTCGGAACCTGACATGTTCTGCGCAGATAAATCCTTGCGCAAATTATTTTGTTGCTGGGCACATCCGGATACTCCCCCGGCCATGACCATAAGTGTTACCAACATGTTGAAAAAAATATCTTTTTTGAACACTTTTATTAATAGTTCAGCCACAAAGACCCTAACCCGGACAAACCGGAACCAAAAATATTTACCCTAAAGCAGCTCCTTTGAATATTACCTCATAGATATTAATAACTGCCGGACCTAATATCGCTACAAACAGAGACGGAAAGATAAATAAAATTAAGGGAAAGATCAATTTTACCGGAATTTTTGCGGCCCTTTCTTCAGCCCGCTGATATCTCTGAACTCTCATGGTGTCTGAATATACTTTTAGAGCTTGTCCTACACTGGTGCCGAATTTATCCGTTTGAATAAGCAGCGTCGCCAGACTATTCACTTCATCCAGATCAGTTCTCATGGCAAGATTTCTTAAGGCATCTTTACGCAACTTTCCGGCCCTCATTTCCAGGTTATAAAGTTTAAGTTCACCGCTTAATACTTTGTTATCCAATTCTATTTCTTTTGCAACCCGATTAATCGCTGAATCCAGGCCCATCCCTGCTTCCACGCAGACAACCAGAAGATCGAGTGCATCCGGAAAACCATTTAGAATTATTTCCTTTCTTCTGGCAATTTTAAATCGCAGCCAGAGATCCGGCATATAATAGCCTAAAATTGCCAGCATGGTAAGGATGGTCACCATTTGAGCCGCACTGATCGGAGCACCAGGAATCAACACTCGATATAGAAAAACCAAAAACGCCGGAAAAAATGCAAGGAGTAATTTTGCCCCCCAGTAGACAGCTCGTGCGTTTTCCCGGTGTACGCCCGCCTTAAGAAAAACAGGTCTCAATTTGGTATAATCTATCAATTTGTCAATAGGCCGTGTACGCTTACCTATATTGCCTAAAAAATTCAGAAATCGGGTTTGGATCCCCCCACGTGTTTGTGTGGGTATAGTTTCTGACGGCATCACTGCCGTTTCCCCGGCATCCTGCTTAATTTTCCCCAAGAGGATTTGTTTTTTTGCATGACTTCGCACATATATCACTATGCCTGCGATTGCCAGGACCAGGGATAAAAAGACCACACCTGAAATAATAATAGGAAAATATTCGAGTGAAATATTCATTATCTTTAATGACCTCTAAATATTTTTATAAAATTCAGACCTCGATATTTCGTTAAAAATCGCGTCTTTTTTTACCAGTATCCAGTTACAAGTATCCAGCATCAAGCATCCAGCTACACTTTAATATTAACCATCCTTCTCATCACCAGGGCGCCTAAGAGCATCAAGAACAAGGCAACGCCACACATTATTCTTCCGACCGGTTCTATAAACAATATTTTAATATATTCCGGGTTAACAATAAAAAGGGCTCCTATTATAAAAAAAGGAAGAGCCAGAAGCACATACATAGACAATTTTCCCTCGGCAGCCAGTGTTCTGACCTTACCGAACAGTTTATATCTTTCGCGGATGAGATAAGCAATATTCTCCATAATCTCTGCAAGGTTTCCGCCGGTTTCCTGCTGCAAAATCACGGCAATCACAAAAAAGTTCAAGTCCTTGCATTCTACCCGTTGGGCAAAATTTTTCAGTGCATCGGAAACACCAAGCCCAAAATTAATTTCGTCCAGGGTCATACTGAATTCCGTACCCAATGGATCATCAAATTCATCGGCTGCCATTTTCATGCCGGTTGAAAAGGCATGACCGGCCCTCAAGGAACGGGCCATCAAGTCCAAAGACTCGGGCAACTGAGCCTGAAATTTTTTCATCCTTTGATTTTTCTTGATGTAAAGATAAAGGAAAGGAAGGCTGCCTAAACATATCGAAAAGATCACAGACAGTGTTGTCCCTATTCTCAAAAAATAAAAGCCAAGAAAGCCGGCGCCTGCAAAAAAAAGAGCGAGCAATATGAAAAAACCTGCGGGGAACCGGGCATTTGCCAGATATCTTAATCGATCCAGGCGCTCAATCATAGTAATATGCAAAAGGATTTTATTTAACAGCGGAATTTCGCTCAACACCCGTTTTCGCACAAGATCCGGCAATTCATCTATCTGTTTGGCGGATGAAATTTTCCTGAGTTGTTTTCGAATTCTGGCACGATCGGGGTTTTTTGAGTTTCTATAGGAATAAGTAATTAATTCAATGACCGATACAACTACGATAAAAATGCCGACTGTAAGGATAAGGATATTCATTGTTTTGTCCTTTTGAGCATGAATTCTCCAAGAAATATAAAGATGAACGTCCAACATCGAACATCCAACGTCGAATAATGATGTCGCTTCGCTCCTCAAATTATTATTAAATCGAATAAAAAAACCAATACGAATATTGAAAGACTATTTTTGGTTCTTTTCAGATGTTCATCTCTTTTTCCATTCAACATTCAACATTCGATGTTCATTTTTCTTCAGTCCCTCAGACCTCAGACCTCTGACCTCTGACCTCTGTTTCTTTATCTTTTCCCATTCATCATTCGATGTTGGACGTTCGGTGTTCGATGTTCATCTTTTTAATGGATCATACTTCAAAAATCCTATCCGGATCGAATATTTCACGAGGAACGGATATACCTGCGACGGTAAATTTATCCAGAAACCTGGGTCGGACACCATGAAACTTGAAGTGCCCCTGTACCTTTCCGTCCTCGGCAACGCCGGTTTGCCTGAATGAAAAGATTTCCTGCAGCGTGATAATATTGCCTTCCATACCGGTAAGCTCCTGGATGCTGAGAAGTTTTCTCGTGCCATCCGGAAAACGAGAAATCTGGATAATAATATCCAAGGCCGAAGAAATAAATCTTCTTGTAAACTCGTTGGAAATTTCCAGCTTGGACATAGCAACCATACTTTCCAGGCGCATTAGAGCATCCCGGGAAGAGTTGGCATGAATCGTTGTTAGAGATCCCTCATGCCCGGTATTCATGGCCTGTAACATATCAAACGCCTCTGCCCCCCGGACCTCGCCCACAACAATTCGATCCGGACGCATTCTTAAACTGTTTCTCACAAGGTCCCGCGTCGTTACCTCGCCTTTGCCTTCAATATTCGCGGGCCGGCTCTCCAGCCTGACCAGGTGCTCCTGCTTAAGCTGCAATTCAGCAGCATCTTCAATGGTGACAATCCGCTCTTCTTCGGGTATGGACTGGGAAAGGCAATTTAATAAGGTTGTTTTTCCGCTGCCCGTACCCCCTGAGATGAGAACATTCAATTTTGCCTTAACAATTCCCTGCATTATCTCTCCGATCTCTTTGGTAAATGATCTCAGGAGGATAAGGTCCTTTAACATAAGCGGATCCCTGCCAAAGCGACGGATAGACATAGTAGGGCCGTCTATGGCCAGAGGAGGAATGATAACATTGACTCTGGAACCGTCAGAAAGCCGGGCATCCACCATGGGAGAAGATTCATCAATCCGGCGTCCTACGGATGAAACAATCTTATCAATAATTCTCATCAAGTGGACATCGTCTTTAAACTTTGATTCTGATAGTTCCAGCTTGCCGAATCTTTCTATAAAAATCTGTTTGTAGCTATTGACCAGAATATCAGAAATCGTATCGTCTTTAAGAAATGGCTCCAGGGGACCGAGTCCCAGCACTTCATCCTCTATTTCCGAAAAAAGATTTTCTCTTTCGGTTAAATTGAGGGGAACCCTGTTTTCCTGTTCCTCAAGAACCCGCTTCACCAATGTTCTGATCTGAGATTTGACAAGATTTTTATCCAGAGAATCAATCATCGTCAGATCCATAAGATCGAGTAAACTATCATGAATTCTGGTTTTCAGTTCAAAATAGTCATCCGATGCGCGTTCCCTGAAGCCAGGCGCTGTATCATAATCTAAACGCATTTGAATTATAACCTTCCTGTTTTATATAGATTGTCATATAACTCAACTACTCCGTGAATTCTTGCAAATATTTTTTGCCATAAAAGCTATCGCTTTCCAAAAATTCCCCACCCCTTTTTTTCCTGTTTTTCGGATTCAGGACACAGCTCGGAAGCCAATTGTTGGAAGTTTTTGGTAATTTCTTCCCGGGGTGCAAATTGAGCAAGGGCTTTGCCCCTGTTTATGGCGGTTACCGTTGTCTGATAGTCATTGGGAATTGTCCAGAATATCTTTTTTTCCAAAGAAATTTCCGCGTCTTTGACGGAAATTTCCGATTTTTTTAAATACCGATTGATAATAATTTTAATGTTTTCTTTTTTGGGAACCCCAAAATCGGAAAATGTTTTCAAAAGCTTATTGGTATTGGATAGACAAGGAAGGCTTAAAGCAGAAATCAGCAGAACCGTGTCCGACATTTCCAGAATTTTTAAAGAGATATCCCCCAGAGACTGGCCGCTGTCAATAATGATAAAATCGAACATTCTACGCATAACTATGAGAAGGCGCTCCATAATAGCAGGCGTTGCCATATTCTGATTGCTCAAGTAACTCGGGGATGGGAGGACACATACTCCCGAACTATCTACGGACAGGATGTTTTTCAAAAAAGTATCATCAAGGCGGGAAATGTTTTTGGTAATTTCGCTCCAGTTATACTTCGGCTCTATCTCCAGGAAAAGGGGTATATCCCCAAACAAAAGATTCATGTCAATTAATGCCACGGATTGGACACTTTTCTTTTCGACCAGACTGACCGCCAGATTGACGGCAATTGTTGTTGTCCCCACTCCTCCCTTGCTCCCCATTATATTTATAATCTTTCCGTCTTTGAAAGTTTCACGATGGGCTTCTTTTTCCTTTCTTCCTTTAAATCCTTCCAGAGCGAGTTTGATTTCTTGATCTTCAACCGGTGTGCTGAAAAATTCTCTTGCCCCGATTCTTATAGCTTGCCTGAGCACAGCCTGGTCCGAATGGGACGAAGCAAAAAAGACCTCGCCGACTTCGCCCGAAGTTAACATATCCTGGATCAAAAGAATTTCTTTTTCGACATTATCTCCCAGTTCAAAAATTAAAAGCTCGGATCGTTCTTTAGACGTCAGCCCCTGAATATTAAACCCTCCGACCTTCTGAAGAGCCGTTTCAAGCTGACTTTTCAATTTCTGATCTTTTATCTCTAACTTAACCGATAATTTTCCTTCCGCCACGGTTTATTCCTCTCTCACTGTTATGAGCTTGTATAACTTATTGAACCTTTGAACTTGTTATCATATCCGTTTTTAAATTGATAACATTCCTGCCCTCTGATTATTTAAAAATATCATTCAACCAAATTGGGTATGTAGCCTAAGATATTACCGACACCGGCACCTTCCCCTCGTTTTTGTATAGGTGACCATTCACAGGCATCAAAATAAACCTGTAAGGTCTTACTAGGTTGTGGAGTAATATTGTAAACATAAACTTTGGCAAATCCTTTAATCTCTAACTTCCCGGTTGGATTTCCACATTCACCTACATCAGGATCAGGATCAGCATAGATTGGCAGGAACGTTGTCCATATTAAATCCCAATCTATTCTTAGATTCAAATCATCACTTGTAGGGATAGTTCCTGGCCGTTCGGCAGTCAGTTTATCAATCGCATCATCAGAGGGATCAGTATCATTAGGAGGTTCATATTCAGTATCATGTGTTCTAAAATAATCGTAAAGTGCTACCATGGGCGCAGGGGCATTCGCATCTCCGGTGAATAAGGCTCCAATAGTTCCACCCTGAAAAATAAACTCCGTGCCCTCAAGATCTGCTCCTTCTGCTGGAGCCCGTGCAGGCAGATCATAGCCCGAATAATCCTCGAAGTGATCAGGAGGTATAGTAGCTGGAGGTACAGGAGTTTCTAACCACCAGGCTTCACCTTCTGATAGATTAGTATCATTTTCATCAATATCACCATCGGGCTCTGTATCAGTCGGACCTACGTCACATCCAGCACTTGGGCATCCATCGCCGGTTATCATCCCCAGAAGTCTACCATCCATAAGATTTGCATTAATACTATCATTCTCAAAATTATTCCAGCCCGCACAGCTAAGCCCGGTGTTAGTAAAATCGATATCCTGTTGACAATCATGTGTTCCATTAAACAAATTGATGGAAAGACCAATAGGCAACTGAATCTCATGAACTTCGCCCACTGGAGTCAAAGCGGCAATTGCATCAGCCCTGACATCAACGGTTTGAATGCCGAATATCCTTGCAAAGAATGTTGTTATAGGTCCTTCGGCTGATTTGGGGTCACTGTCTCTCCGGGCGGTAACCTTAATCGCGGTAGGCTTATCATTATCAGTAATTGGAATCCCACCCGAAGTATCACTATTATCAAACGTACAGGTGCTGACAGACAAAGCGCTATTTGCATTCCACGCGTTATCAATCCACCTTCCAAATTCCACATCGCTATCATCAATGCTGATATTCAGCCCGGCCGCTTTATTAGCAAATGCTGTATCTTTCGCGGCGGTTCTGATCAAATCACAATCAGTACCACTGATCGGGGGCGTATTTAAGTATTGGTCACCCATGTTCCCAGCTCCGGCCAATGCCGCAGCATCGGCAATATCCTGGAGCTCGTTTTTTGTTGCCGCCAGATAACCTATGTCCACTGCTAAGGCAACAAAACCTATAAGCATTACAAGCGCGATGGCGACAATGATAGCTGTTGCTCCCCGCTGATTTTTAAATTTTGATATGAGTTGATGGTATGTTTTCATTTTTTATTCCCCGCTCAATCATATTCTGTCTATTATTCCATTTTCATGATTGTTTTGGCATTCAAGGTAATCGGACCAAAAGCTGATAGGACCAAAAAATCATAATCGTAAGTAACTACAACTTTAAGATCACATCCAAAAGAAGTGCATCTATCAATTGCAGGGTTAAACGTGGTAGAATCATTGTTAATCGTTAAAAGATCAATATCTGCCTTTTCAAGCGTAGCTAATCCAAAGGTAACAAGATATGCTTTACCGTATTTTATAACTTCATCCTCAATAGCACCGTTACTTAATCTTGGAGTCCGCGAAACTATCCCTGCCCGTGCTCCTTCCCGACAGGCGTTGGTAATGATTTGTTTATTGTATAAGAGCAAACCGCCTTCGATAATTCCAAAAAGCAGGAAAATAAGCAAAGGCAAAATAATGGCAAATTCTACTACTGCACCTCCATTCTGGTTTTTTATTATCATTTTCGGTTTCATTGCTACAGGCACAATATTACTATTTATTTTTAGGCGTTACAGCTTAAAAAAATCTATCTACGACGAAGTTCCTTCCATTTTCATTAATGTCCGGCCAACGATTTTTTTTGTTAAGCCAAAACCAAAGAGGGACGGAACCAAAAAACTATAATCGTATTCTACTTGAACTGAAAAGTTGTCTCCAAAGTTAGAGGGCCTAGTACTGGGAGTAAGTGTGATATCATCATCTTCTACAGTATTACCACTGAAGTCAATGACGCGCGAATCACAATATAATGTGACTATATCTTTAACAGCCTGGTTATCCGAGGAATCAGGTCCAGTATTGACTATTCCTGCTCGCGCGCCTTCCCGGCTGGCATTGATAATAACTTGCGAGTTGTACCAAAGCAGACCGAACTCACAAATTCCAATAACCAGCAAAACCAGCAATGGAGCCACAATGGCAAATTCTACTACTGCTGCCCCTTTCTGGTCTTTTATGGTCATTTTTGTTTTCATTATTTGGATATCAACTTTACCAAATACTGGTTTTGGGTTTTAAGTTTTTAGTCACTTAGTTGTGCGATTTGTGCATGTTATGTGAAAAAATATTTAAATTTAACAAGTGTGAAGTGACTAAAATGATCTAAAGTTTACCCTGTGGAATGCGGAGCCTATTCCTCCGGGGTTGAGCAATTCTATCTCACTTCAAACTTTTCCGGTTTATCCGGTTTAGAAATCTCAGCGCTATTGAATCGTAAACGATGTTGAGGTTTTAACCTCTTTTTGCTCCTTGAAAGACTTTTTGCGGTTATCCAAATTATGTTCGACTACCTGTCCGTCAAGCCCAATTACCGGCTCTACGGTCTTTCCGGCCTCAGGGTTTAAAATCTGGTTATTTTTGGCTGCTTCAAAGGATTTCCCCCAGTTCATATCCAGATTTTGTGCTCTTTTACCCTCGGGCAGGTTCCCGGCACAGCCCCATAACGTGACAACAGAGAAAACAGCCAGCACTACGATCAGTATGATATTGCCTTTAAGCATCTTCATTTTATCCTCCAATTTACAATAGGTTAGCCACAAAGACACGAAGACACCAAAGATTATAATATAACTCTTTTAATGCCATTTTTAATAAATAGTTTTGCCACAAATACACAAAGGATATATTTATTATTCTTCCTTTGTGCCTTAGTGGCTGGACTGCTTATTCCTTCTTTTCAAAGATATGTCCGAATTCTCCGTCTAATTCAGCCTCTCCAACCGCTTCTTCTTGCTGGGAATTGCCGAAAATTCCCCAGAGATAGAACTCGGCATCGTCCGGCTCGATGTAAAAGTCTGTGGGTAATGTTTGTTCCGCCATATTAAGCGGCTTAACCAGATGAGGCGTGACAATGATAACCAGTTCTGTCTCGTTCTTTTGAAAAGACTTGCTTTTAAACAAAGCCCCAAGGATAGGGATGTCACCCAGACCCGGATATTTGCTTACATTCTCTCTGGTGGTTTCCGATAGAATACCTGCAATGCAAAAGCTCTGACCGTCTCCCAGCTCTACCATGGTTGACGCCCGGCGTACTAATATTCCCGGCACCACAGCGCCCCCAATTGTTGTGGCTACAGAAAAATCTAACTCAGACACCATCGGTTCTACCTTAATGGAGATCCTTTTTGCACTCATGACAGTAGGGGTAAAAGCAAGTTCAACGCCGTAAGGCTTAAAATCAACGCCCATATTTCCATCGTTGTCAATTGACGGTATTGGGAATTCTCCGCCGGCCAGGAAATTTGCCGTCTGACCGCTTAGGGCAATAAGGGTGGGTTCAGCTAAAATTTTTACCAGCCCGTTTCCCTTGAGGAAATCGATAATGCCGGTATAGCTTACGTTTCCGCCAGGTGAATTGAAACGAACGAGCCCTGTGGCATCAGAGGAATATTCAACATCGCCGACCTCGTCTTGAGCTAACGAGAAAGTACTGAGTCCTCCCAACAATTGCACACCAAATTCTCCGGCCGAGTTAACAATATTAAAATTAATCCCAAGCCTGTTAAGCACTCTGCGAGACATCTCCGCGATCCTTACTTCCAGCATGACCTGCTGGCCTCCGCCCACCTTAAGCAGATTGGTGAATTTGCCTTCGCCGGAAAATGTTTGTGCCAATACCAGAACCTGGTCAAGATCTCCGGTGCTGGAAACCGTGCCTGACAGGACAATTGAGTCTTTTGTCGCAAAAATACGGATATCCTTTTCATCCGGAAGAATCTCGTGAATTTTCTGCTTCAAAAAAGAAATATCGAAATTCACGGCGATATCGTAGATGCGGAAAATATGGCCGTTTTTCCATAAGGTGAGATTGGTAACGCCGGGTTTTAACCCTTTGAGATAAATATTCCTGACACGATTTTTTCTATTAACTTTGGGTATAAATAGAAAGTCGGCAATATCCGGAGCAGCTATGGTCACACGGATATGATCTGATTCCTTGACCGTCTCAGGGATTGGCAGGACATATGATTTGTCCACCGCTATTTTAATCTCCCTGGATTCCTGGATTCCCGTTTGAATATTATCCGCTGCCCAGGAGCCGGTAGAAAAGATCAACAATATACTTATAAGGCCAACTTTTACGGTTCCTCTTATCCGAAATCTTCTTGGCATGAACATGGGCCCAATCCTCCCTGGTCGTTAAAAGTTCTGTGTTTTTCTATTAAGACCTTTGATGACTTCCAATGTGAAACCCTTCCTATACATTCCTCGCGCTTTGGTTGATCTAACGCGCCTAACTGCCTTTTTGGGTTTGACCCGCTCTGAAGGTTCAATAGGACGATAGGAAGCAAGTATTTCCTTAAACGTCGCTCCTGTTGTTAATACGGTTTCCGAATCTAAAACACTTCTGAGAGCAAACTGAAGTTTTCCGCTTGAAGCGGCAAGGGTTAACCGTTCTCCTTCTTCAGGCGTAACTTCCAAAGTATAACTGTCCACCGGAGAGGGCTTACCTTCGGCATTTGCTACAAGCTGCGTGCCGGTAGCCAATACACGTACGTTTTCAAAAACAGTTTTGTTTATTTTTTCCTTGGTCTTAGGGTCTGTTGTCTGCATTAATATATCAACATGATCACCCGGATTCACAAAGCCCGATACCCCCATCAATTTATTGCCTGCCAGGGCCACGGCGCGTTTACCGGGTTTTAAAATAGCCGTCACGCCTCCTCTTGTCACTCCCACAGGAGCCAGCCCGGATTCAAGGATAAGCTCTTTACTATTTATGGGTTTTATGACAATCCTTCCGATCAGCTTGTCGGAATCCGAAAAATAACCCGGAGGAAGGCTCTCCTCAAGAAAAGACACGGTTTTAAACTGTTCTGCTTTCAGCTTGGTTCCCAAAGGCAGATTAACTTCCGCAATAGCGGCTTGTTTGATATTTACCTTTTCAATTTTTGCAACTTCTTTGGGAGCCGTCTGTTTTTTCATCCACTTGTAAATTAAAACACTGGCTACAACAGCAATTACCAAAGCCAGTACAATAGGAACCACTGCTTTCCATTTTCCCATAGCTGGTCTCCTTTTTTGTTCTTTAAATTAATATTTATATCGCCACTAAGACCCGCCCGCCTCGCCTAAGGCGAAGCGGGCGGGTCTTAGTGGCTTTGTGGCAAATATTTTTTGGCTATATTAAATGGGATTATACCCATAAGCTTTCAAAATTAGGTAAGAAAATGTTCCTGCGGCTATGGCAACTCCATAGCACAACCTGGGTTTTTTTTCGGATTTATCAGCAGGGATTGGGATAAAATTTCTTGTAAAGGCAAACACTTTAAGCGTAAGAGCGCTTCTTTCGATAAAACCTTTAAAATATTGCATGTTCAATAAAAAAACGATCAGCGCATAAATACCACCGGCAACGGCGGTAAAAAGAGAAGCTAAAAATACACCCCTGGGGCCAATAATCGCGCCAATCGCACCCATCAGCTTGGCATCTCCTGCACCCATCCCACCCATGACATAAGGAATGAGAAAAAGGGCTATTCCCAGAGCCAGTCCTTCCGCGCTAAAAACAAAACCCTTCCAGCCACCCGTCACAGAATGAAAAGCAAGAGCCGTGACCATAGCAGGAAAGGTAAGCAGATTGGGGATCTTCCGCACACGAATGTCAATTATCGCAGCAATAATAAGGATGCTGCTTAAAAATATAATTAAAAATAAAGGCATTTCCACATTCACGGACCCAACCGCATTTTTTCCATTATAATAGGATTAACCATCTCCCATCGAATCATGATGGGAGATGGTTTCGTCCTCTTTTACTTTCTTATACATTACCCATTTCGCTGCCAACTCTGCTGAAAACATTATTTGCTTTCTCGCCAACGAGAACAACCGCGGCAATGATAACTATAGCAATCAACGCCACCATTATGGCGTACTCAACTGCTGTTGCACCTTCTTCATCTTTAAAAAATCTGATTAACTTCCTCATTTTTACACCCCTTTTTTGAAATATTGTTGTTAGACGTTTATAAAAGAAACTTTCATTTACAAGATTTTTTCCTTTTCACTCACCCCCCTTTTTTATGATTATTCACGATAGCTTTGAATACGGCCCTTATTTGATGTAAGTAAACCGTGCAAGAGCTATGCCGCTGATTGAAGCTATTAGAAAAATCATAAAATACCTTTTCAGCTCGGGTTATAATTAGTGCCTGTCCGAAAACCCTTGCCACATGATTTGTTGGGTTTCACTCACTGAAACCATATTTTGGTAATTGCTTCATATTCGTAGGTTGGGTTGAGGTACGACACGAAGTGAAGCCTGCGCTCAACCCAACATAACTGATTACGCTCAACCCAACCTACAAAAAACTATTAGTGGAATGCGTAGCCTATTCCTCTGGGGTCAGGATCCAATTTTAATCCTCGAAAATATCAATGTATTCCGATGGTTAAAATCGTCACCTTTTTTAAAATCAAACAAAAACGGATATGTTACAATGGCCTCCTTTTCTAACTGATGTTTTCTGATGTTTTTCTACCTTTTTATTTAAGAAGACTTCGATTTTTTTCTTCTTTTGGAATGTCTTTAACAATATTTGTCACTTTTTTAGACAATTCATGTTAATATTTTTTCCTGAAATCGAAAAAATATGCCTCTGTGTCTATCTCTGTTATGAAAAAAATGTTTTAAAATAATGGAAAATGTTACATAAAAAATGGTAAGTAAGTTACATAAAAGAATTCAACTTTTCAAAGTTTATATAGCAATATGGCTTCAGTGTCAATGGACTTATGATTTTATTTTTTGTAAACGTTCAGCCACAAAGGCACCAAAGATTCAAAGAGACTCTGAACCTTTAGCCCGTTAAATTTTTATCCAGTGAAACCATGTAGTTTCTTTTGTTTCACCGGGACACGATAGTGGCAGCCTGTCCCGTAGCTTCGGGAAATGGTACTGGGATGGAACGTATTTAACTGGGCCTGAACCGAGACCTTTGCAAAACGCCCCCTTTTGCCCGAATAGCGCTAAAGTGTTACGTTTTAAAAGGAAAAAAGTCCGATTTTAATTCAAAATTCAACATTTAAAATTAATAATTCTCTATGCGTTTCCGACAGTATGATGCTTTAAAAAAAAGGTTATCTGTTCCTCCTGTTCTTTTGTAAGCTGATCAAACTTCAACCCGCATCGCCTGTTCGCTAAATTATGCATGAACGTTAATTGATCGTCTTTGTCAGCATCATAAACCAGACTGCAGGGTATATTGGAAAGATGAAAAGAATTGTTTGAATCAAATATATCTATTATGTGGGAATTTTCTGATACAGGACTATCTTTATCTGCAAGATAATTGAAACCAAGGCCGCCCCTGCTTATATCATTTATCGGACCGATTTTATTAAACTCAGGCCTGAAGACAACAAAAGCCGAACCTTGTGGCTCAAGTCTTTCATGCTGACGCTGTTCATGGTGTATTGGCACGCTGTTCTCCTTGCCGGGCCTGGAGTCGGTTTGGTTTTACTGCAAGCCGATTTTATTTTTTGTGAATTTTGCAGTTTAGGTAACAATAAAACAAACATAGCTTAAATGTAAAGGGGTATTTTTATGGGTATAAAATGGGTATATTTACTCACCTCTTGAGACCTTTGCAAAACGCCCCCTTTTGCCCAAATAGCGCTAAAGGTTAGCGCTTTCGCTTCACTACGTGTCACTTCGTGCCGGCGTCAGGCTCAAATTTTAAGCCTCAAAATACTCAATGTATTCCTGCGGTTAATCCGCCTGAGGCGGATCGCTTTCCTTGAACTTGAACAAAATTGAACATTTTTCAAAGGTCTCAATTTATATATAACTTTAATTAGTTGCGTTATGTTGTACTTTATTTAATAAAGTTACTATATATAGTATTAAAAAAAACTTGCCACCAAGACACAAAGACACCAAGGATTTTATTTTTAGTTCTTAGTGCCTTTGTGTCTTGGTGGCGAAAAAGAAAATGGAACAGCTACTTTTTTGCCTTTCCAATTCTCAAGCGTATTTTGACAAGATCAAAAAGCATCTGCAATGAATCAAAAACCGGGTGGACTTTTGAGACGGGCGAATTGAGCCATCTGACCGGCACTTCCATTACTCTGTAACTCCTCTTCTTAGCCAGAGCAAGGATTTCAACGTCATAAGCAAACCGGTCAACACGCGCGTTTTTGAACAGGTTCCTGGCTGCCTCCCCTGAAAATAATTTAAAGCCGCATTGCGTGTCTTTAAAACCCTCCAACACCAGCAACCTGACAATTCTGTTGAAAATTTTACCCATGCCCTGTCTCCACCAGGGTTGTTTTTTAATAATTGTCTCGGGGTTTAGCGCTCGTGATCCAATCACTATATCATACTCACGGCCTGATATTAAAGGCAACATAAAAGACAATTCCTCTATAGGCGTGGAAAGATCCGCATCCGATACCAGAACTGACTCTCCTTTTGAGGCAAGAACACCCTGTCTCAAGGCATAACCTTTCCCTTTATTATTAGGGTAACTTATAATTTTGAGGTTTGAAATTTCCGACTGATAGCCAATTGCCGCCTGTCTGGTATTGTCTGTACTGCCGTCGTCAACAACAATTATCTCGTAAGCAAAATTCTGTGCGTCTAAATAATCTTTGATTTTGAGCAGAGATTTTCCTATTCGTTGCTCTTCATTATACGCTGCAATAACTATTGAAATCATATTATCCGATATTATCCGACAGGATTTATGCCCCAGTGGAATCCCCTGATAGGGGCCCGCGGAGCAGCATTCCATAGGGCAGGTATTTGCGCAAAGCCACCGTATCATTTCCGCCAGCGGCGGATTGGTCTTTCTCAGCTTCATCTGGAAGCTGAGAAAAAGATCGTGTAAATCCTGTCTAATTTTATGTTTTTCCCTCCTCTTCGTCCTCATCAACAACCAACTCCACATCCCGATATTTCTTTATCAAATACTGATTCTCCGGAATATCTTTCACAAATATATTGGCCACCTTATCCGCATAGATCAGTTCCCATTCATCTCTTTCCATAAGAAACAACGACAGCGCCGAATTTGCATTGTATATAATCCACTTGACGTCGTATTTTTGTAAAACTTCTTCCCATCCCGGTTTGATAGTGACCACTTTTAAATATTCTTTCATGATGTCGACACCATACATATCGGATCTGCCGTCGACAAAAACTTTGTACTCCGGCCATGCGGCATAGATGATGTAATCTCCAAACTCATCATTATCAAACATATTACCTTTTAAAGGTTCCTTTTTCAAGAATTCAACCGCTGCCACAGGCTTGGTTTTTGCGTCAAATTTGTAGCCAATAATGTTGCCGGCCGCCAAAGCAGCAACCAGAACAACGCTGAAAGCCGGCCATAAATACCCTCTTGCAGATGCATCGATTTCGGAAATATTGTCCGCCCTCTTTTTGAAAAATCTAATCAGTTTCCCGTTTGATTTTTCCAGCAGCGGGCCAGTCTGTTTCATTAAAATTGGTGCAATAATTATGCAAAAAAGCGGAACATACCTTACTGAATAAAGAGACATATGTATGAAAAGAATCATCATTATCAATTCAATAATGTTCAATACCTTTTTTGAAATGGACAGGACAATCAATGTTAAAATTAATAAAACTTCAAATGGCTTAGCATAAAGGTTATGAAAATTCGGCGACATAAACTCAGAAACATGGTCCATGATAAATTTGTTCGATACCAGATTAAAAGGAAACAATAAAATATGATAGGTATAGGGGTTAACCAGGGAGACAAAAAGACATGCGACTGTGATCAATCCCAGAAATCCGGCCTTTTTCTTATAAATATCTCTCTCTGCATTTTGTGAAGTAATGAATTTAACCCCATTGCCAAAAAGATAAATACCGAGCAAAATAAAACCAGCCAAAAAGCCCCCGTGCAGGTTAACCCAAAGCAGCATAATGGGCGGGAAAACATACAAGTAGTTTTTATTGTGATACTGGTATTGGTCGAGCAGATAGTACCACATTAAAGTCAACAACAAAGAAAAGATATGCGGCCTGGCCAGCCAGTGGATCTGGGAGGATATTAAAACAAGCAGAATGATAAACGTCGTCAGAATGATATTATCTTGATCTGTTTTGATCATCTTATAGAGCAGATAATACACCAGAGAGATGATAAAGGCAAAAAATAACACAACGCCGGTAAGGCCAAAGGCTTTATGCACCAGCGCCATAATGACCTCTGAAAGCCATTCATGGGCTGTCCAGGGAAGGGTTGGTGTAATAAAAGAAAAAATGTCATCTTTCGGGATGGAAAATGTATTGAGTATGTACTCTCCTGCACGAATATGATAGCCGGTATCCACATCTCCCAATAAATCCTTTCCCGCGGAAAATGCCAGAAGAAGAAAAAGAGATATAAAAATAATATCGACAATGGAGGGTATTAAAAATGAACTAATTTTTTTTGAGGTATTCATAATGCTTTCCGAAAATTATACGAGGCGAAATTGCTGAAGCATAACATAAAAAGAAGAGTGATCCTAATACAACTTTAGGCCAAAGCTATAAGAGAATAATGTTTATGTGTCAAGGAATAAGGGCTCAAAATATTGTAATTTAATTGATTTTCCGGTCACTTTCAGGGTAATCCTCGATTATAAATATAAAATATGATATCCTAATTGAAGGTCAAAAATCGATTAGGCGTTTGAGCCCTTTGAAAAATGTTAAATTTTAATCGTTATTAGTTTGCGAATTATCTTACGTCTCATTTCTAATAGATATATAAAATCGTAACAAACTTTCCTTCAAAGAACTAATAACCTCCAATTGAGTGTTTTCGATCAATTGAGTTTTATTTAGTGCCCGAACGAAAAATAGGATTTTTTGTTAAAATCAAGGAATAGGAAAATTTTAACCACAGTAATACAGGTCGTATTTCGAGGATTAAAATTTGAGTCTGACGCAGATATTGGCGAAAAAGACAGTTTTGGTTCAGGCACTATTTAGGAATATTGGCAATGGTGACCAAGTCTTACAAAAAACGTTTAATTATATGCTTAATAACCGTGCTATTGGCACTCTGTTTTCATCATTTTATCAGCAATAAAATAGAATTCGTTACGTATTCCAATGGTAATCTCAGAATCCAGGATTATGCGTATTACATAATTGTAACAAAGGCCTTTTGGTTTGACGGCTTTGGAAATATCTATAAACTGACTTTTCAACAGCAGGCTTTATCTGCCTATATTGGCTCCCAAATTTATACGGTTATGCCGCTTGGTATTAGCCCCATTGCTTTAGTTGTGTGGCTTCCCTTTGCCTACGTGGCTCATTTTAGCATGGCGCTTTCATATACTTTATGGGTTACGTTTTCTCTTTTTATTCTCTTTACTGCCTTGTGGAAGGTTGCCAGATATGTTTTTCAGTTAAAAAAACTTGATTTGTTGCCCATTGCGCTTTCTTTTGTCACCGTATTTTCCATAACCATGTTTCGGGCTTTACATCTTGGACAAACTTCGGTTCTTGCAGCCGGCTTGTTTATCCACTTAAATTATTTCGTTCATAAAACAGGCAAAGAATTAAATTCTGGCAAATGGGTTCCTATTCTCTTTATAATTTTTCTTTTGGGAATTAAACCTACTTATATAGCGCTTGGATTTGGTCTATTAATTATTTATGGGATGTGGCGGCAGACAATTTATTCAGTTGCAGTTGTCATATTCGTTCTTATATGCGTTACCCCTATTTTAACAACAGATTGGATACTGTCTTACCTCCACCAGCTTAGCATCTTCAGCCAAAAAGTAGTTCCTGATGCATATGCATGGGCATTTGCACCCCATACAATGAACATCTTCCGCAGTGCCTTTCGAAATTTTATAGGCGATAATATTGCGGGGCTGATTTCAAGCGCTGTTTCATATAGTGTATATATAAGTGTAGTGGGTTTAAGTATCCTACCGAAATTAAAAGGCACTTCCACAGCTAAATTATACCTAATTAATTTGTCAAAGGATCAACTCTTTGTCCTGCTTATTGCGAGTTACCTCCTGTTCGCACCATATGCCGGCGCATATGAGGATGTTTTATTCTTGCCTGTTTTTTCTACAGTTTTGCTCATTGGCAAAACTCCGAACCTGACAGATTATAAAAGCCTTTTCCTAATCTTTTCTCTCTTTGTTATCTTGCTCCACAGTTATTTGCCGCCTGATAAACCGCTTTGGTTATTCTGGATACTTAAATTTACAATATTAGCATACATGTTTTATTTCTGTCGTTTTCAGAAAGGAAGAGAAGGATTTATTGGATGAGTGAGGCATCTCATTTTGACAATAAACCATATTTAATGACGCAATATATTGCTCTGAAACCGTCTTTCCAGTTTATTTTTTTCCCTTCCTGATATGTCCTGCCATAGTAAGAAATTCCTATTTCATAAATCCGGATATCTTTTAGTCTGGATACCTTTGCGGTAACTTCAGGTTCGAACCCGAATCTGTTTTCTTTTAATATTATGCTTTGAATAATTTCCGTTCTGAACATCTTATAGCAGGTTTCCATATCCGTAAGATTCAGGTTGGTAAACATGTTGGAAAGAAAAGTGAGGAGTTTGTTTCCGATGGTGTGCCAGAAAAAGAGTATTCGATGCGGTTTGCCCCCCATAAACCTGGAACCATAAACTACGTCGGCATGGCCATCTATTATGGGTTGAAGCAACAGATTATATTCATTCGGATCATATTCCAAATCCGCATCCTGAATTATCAGATATTCGCCGGTTGCATTTTGAATACCTGTTCTCAACGCCGCCCCCTTGCCCATATTTATCTTGTGTTCAAAATATTTTATTTCCAAATCAGAGTTGTCTTCTATATATTTTTTTATACATTCTCCGGTATCGTCTGTCGAACAATCATTTACAAAGATAATTTCTTTCTGAATATTGTTAATCAGCGTTGTATTTTTAATTTTATCGAGAATCAAATGAATGGTTTTGCTTTCGTTATAGGCGGGAATAATTATTGATAGCTTATTTGATATTAATTTTGAATTTAACATTTTAATAATTCACGTATTTTCTATATCTGTCCCTGTTTCATTACTATGAATACTTAACTGCAATCTGATCATGCTTAATCGACTGTTTTTAAAGAATAATTATACAACTGCCTTAAAACCCTTTAATAGAGGTGGGTTTTCCTTCATAAGAGTATATGTATATCTCACCCCAATTCGTAAGCGCTGGGAAATGTTTTTCCAGCAGAAAATACTTCTCTACGTGAGCAATAAGATCAGGCAGCGCGTGATTTTTCCAGGAGCACACATACCAGACGCGTAAATATCTTTTTTGTAATTCCAAAAGCTGTTCAACTTCCCGAACCCGAGGACTGACGTTATATTTTACTGTTCCGAATTTTGACCAATCAAGTTTTGACCAATAATGATGCAAACAAAAATTTGCTCCAATAGTATCTGGTACTAATACGTCATGAGGTTTAATTCTGGACTGTAAAAATTTTGCCGCATCCCGCCAGTTTTGTTTTTCGTTTTTATAGTAAAGCTGAATTTGTGGTAGAGTTGATATAAAAAGTGCCATAGTAAGCAAAGAAAAGAGCAATTTAGAGAATATTTTTTTGTGTATGCGAAAGTAAACAAATATATGGTCGATCATACTATCTAAGCCTACAACGATATAAATTAAATAAAGTGGCAGTAAATGGGAAATATATCGTAGTGCAAAATTGTGTTTTGTGGAAACCATTGAAAGATAACAGAATGTAGGAAGAAGAATAAAAAGAAAATAAAATACTTTGCGATGAGTCAAAAGCAGACCACTGAAAAAGCAAAGCAGAAATATATAGTTGAATACCAACTGATTAGGTCCGAATCGATGCAAGAATTCCAGAGAAATGCGCACAAGATTAAGTTTTATGCAGCTGGCACTAGTAATCTGCTGACTAAAAAGTTTTATAAGTATTCCAAGCCATGGAGCAAAAGCTAAAAACGGATATAAAAAGAACCAAAAATGCTCTATCCACGTACTTATCTTGCGACAACGAAGATTTACTGCAAGATGAAAAATTAAATAAAAACCCTGGCCACAAAAAAGAAATAGGAAAAAGTAGCTGTTATATAAACCCAAAATTGTGAAAATAACCCAACCTATATACCATCCCAGAAAGGCTTTGCACTTAAAGGATAATGTTCTCTCGAGATATTCCAACTGTGTCCAGCAGGCCCCTAAAGCCAAAAACATCATAAGACTATACATGCGACCATCTTGACTATAATGAAGATGGAAAGGAGAGCAGGTCAGCAAAAGAGCAGAAGCCAGAGCTACGCGACGAGAGAATAGTTTGTTCGCTAAAAAAAAGATCAAGAGGCATGATAAACTGCCCCATATGGCTGAGGGAAGCCGGAAAAAAAAGACTGAATCATGGATGCAAATTGAAATGGTAGCTAAAAAATAGTGTAATGGTGGGGTTACATCTTGGAGAGAGAATTGTAAACCTGTCAAGAAACCTTGTCGTGCTATAATATATGACGTAATTTCATCAGCCCAAAGACTTTTATCTGACAGCCCATAGAAGCGTAACCCCATAGCAAAAATGAATAATAAAGCAAGTAGGATTCGATAATCGATATTTTTTTTGGCAAGAGAAAGCATTGATATAGGGTGCTATGAGCCTTACGAAAAGATTAAAAAAAAATTTAGCATATACAACTCGTGAAGTACTTCATTAGCCCGATTTTTCTTTTAATTGAGATAAAGTAAAATACGATAAATTCTCAAGAGGTATAACTTTGTAGCGATCAAGCAAACCTTTTTTTCTAAGGTATTCCCAATATGTAGGCTGAAAAACAGCGTAAACGGAGTGCCCTTTTTGAATATGAAATTCAATCAGTTCGTTAAAATCATTCAGGTTGTCCCTGCTCGGAGAAGCGATACGGATTTTTCCTCGTTCAATTAAACCCAAAAACGGGTCAAGCCAATTGGTGAAAAGAATTGAGTTTCGGGAAACAGCTTCTGCTGCAGTATTCAACACATTTAAATTAAACTGTCTATGATGGCGGGCACGAGTATAATCATAACAAAATGCCATGAGACCTGACCATACCATAGTAAAAAACAATATTGCCACTGTGGTACGGCACACAAGATGCCAGTTGAGTTTGGCAAACCTTTTGTATGCCGGCAAAAGAATAGTTAACAGAAATGCCAACAAGAGAGGCAAAGTCAGGCAGTAAAATTCCTGCTGATCAATATATGGTAAAAATACATACAGGGCTAAGAATAAAATAGAAGTTAAAAAAATTAATAATAATGGAATTCTGCCCCATTGCCCATTCAGGTTGCCGGACAACTCACGCCAGGCATATGCGGAAAGAATAGAAGTGAAAGGTAAGATTGGAACAAAATACCTGAGATTTAAACACATTCCTCCATGCCATGCATTATGGTATGAATAAAAACTTATAAAAAACAGAGGAATAAGAAATAATATTATCAAAGGTACGGACTCTTTATCGTGACGGACAATTTTAAAAAAAGGAATCAGTAGCATTACAAGGTAGGGACAACTTTGCAATAGTGACTTTTTCAGTCCACCTATATATACCATTCCTCCACCCTGGCTTCGTGACAAACCTCCTTCTTTAATATCAAGATCCCGCACACGAAAATCAACAATTAATTGGTAAGCTCCGTTCAAAGGCTTTTCAACCGTTTTTCGTACTCTAGGAATCAATGAAATAATAACAATTAACAAAATGGTCATGAATATTACCGGACGTTTGTAACGGCGCAGAGATGCGTTCAAAGCAGGATATCGCGTTACTACCCATAAAACGGCAACTGCAACTGTAATCAGCCCTGCAAAAGGAAGATATCGCATAATCTCTAATAGTCCCATGGAGCTTTCAATAGAACGCCCATAGGAAAAGGGTGAGAACACACCGAATTTTGCGTAGTTTGTAGCACTGAGGATTAATAAACCTGGGAGGGCCCCAAGGCAAACCGAAAGGGCAAGCCCTGGACGGCGCGGTTCCAAAAAAAGAAAGGCAATAATAAAACACGGAAGGACAAAAATAGAATCCATACGAATTCCCACAGCAAGCCCGGTGATAAAACCACATGCCATGGCCAGCAACAGTGCAATTCGTGTTGTTTTTCCGTGAAACGAACAGATAAAAATATAAAAGGCTGCCATAATAAAAAGCGATGAGGTGGCATGAGGCCAGGCAGCTTGCGAATATTCCCATGAGAATGTTGCCAGGACAAAAATCAAGCATGCGTTCAAAGCCATGTTACGATCATTGAATAATTTCTGTGCAATGGCGTAACATAGGAATACAATACCTATGAATGCGATAACATTGATAAAAAACATGCCATGGTAACCCCATATTCGGTAAAACGGCGTACACAAAATAGGATAAAGGTAGGGATACTGGGAAACAAGTCTGCCGTTTCGGGCGAATATGAATATTGACTCCAGTTCAGTTGAAGGATATTCTCGATATCCGTTCCATATTTCAAAGCCTCCGGATTCGGAAAAATTTTTTGCCATCACGTGGTAGGTAGCCTCATCGATAGAGAGATAACCCGGAACGATTGTAAAAATTGAGATCAGGATATGAGCAGCCAGAAGCAGAAAACAAATTTTTATTTTTTCCGACGATTCCATAGCATAGTTTCAAGTGATCTTAAGCGATAATATCTGAAGGAGGCGTTTGCCATCGATAGAGCAAGAAGTTTGAAAACCTTGAATTCTAAATAATGACAAGATTTTTTTTGTGAAGGTAAGTTAGATGAAAGTCGCTATTATGTCAAAAGAAATTATAGTCTAAAAGGTTTAAGGGGCGGTGTTTATGGCAAAAGATCAGATGCCATTTGATGCCACATGATCTCCGCGAAGCCATTATGCCAATGGAGCAGCATGATTCAGGAGCTATATAATGCAAAACAGGGAATCCGAGAAAAACGCCCCTCGCGCCATCATAGATCGAATCGTCCGCTGCAGGACTTTTCAAATATATCTCTGCGTTGTCCCGTTGGGGACCTGTGCATTCTTGTGGCCGGCGATCCTAAACGGCTACCCGCTTGTATACTTTGACACGGCGAATTACTTGCATGCCGCCTTTACGCTGGACTTCGAACGTTACTGTCGAGGAATCGGGTATCCCATCTGGTTATGCATTGCCGGCGTTCGACTTTCCGGGTGGCTACCTGTTATAGTTCAAGCTGCGATGAATGCCGCCCTTCTCTGTGCAGTAGCACAGGTAGTCCTGGGAAACGATCGACGGCGAATATGGATGATCCTTTTTGCTGTTCTTGGTACGGCCCTTCTCAGCGGGGGGCCAAGATATATGTCGTGTCTTATGGCAGACGCATTGACACCCTGGATGTTCTTGGGATTGTGCCTTTGGCTGCTCGGAACCAGCCGACGAATTCGAATCGTTGGAATGCTACTCACAAGCGCAAGCGCGCTGGGCCACAACAGTCATCTACCCGTCCTTCTATCCTGTGCATTCCTATTGGGTGCACTCTCCCTCATACTTCAAAACAAAGTTTGGACTTGTACGCGTCGCTCGATATTGGGAGTGATCCTCACTGCGGCGTTGCTTTTTCCTATGAATTGGGCCCTAGGCAAGACGTTCAACAGTGGCGGATCTCTCTGGTCGCTTTTTCTCTTCAATTCATTTATCGGCACTGGCGTGGTCGTTGAAACACTGGACCACTATTGCCCTGACGCCGGCTGGGCTTCATGCAAGTTGCGCCAGGAGTTTGTCGAAATCAGCAAGCGATCTGATCCAGATTGGTTTCTATGGAAGCAGGGCAGCCCGATTCGACGCTTGGGTTGGTCTCAAAACAGGGATGAGCCCAAGACTATCATCCGGCATGCATTCCAGTGCTGCCCCATGCGAATTATCACCGGGACTCTTTCCGGTGCTTGGAAACAGTTTTGGAGAATCGATTCCAATGAAGATGTCTATCCAAAGACCACCCAGCCGGTGCGCACTGTGATCGCCATAGCGTTACCTGGCGAGCTGGCCCAGTTTGATGCATCGAAGCAAGCAAACCCCTCCTCAATCTACGAAAAGAGCGTGAAAACGACGCTGATACCGTGCAACGAAGGTGTCCTTTATGTGCTCGTATACTGCTTGGCCCTGGTCCTGATGCTTGTTGCCTGGCGACGCAAACACAGGAAGATGACGACCCTGTTCCTTCTGTTGCAGATAATGCTTATCAGCAACGCCCTGGTCTGCAGCTTTTCTGGAACCCTCCATGCGCGACTTCAGGGCAGAATCGCATGGCTGACCGTATTCTGTGTCCTATTGGGGATTCTGACCGTTATTTGGAGGAAGCCGGCAGAACGAGTTGACAGGTCATCCAAGTAAGGCACTCAGCCCTGCAAATAGAACTCCCCATACCAAAATCAATCAATTCTTCAAAGTTATTCGAGACCATGTCTAAGCAGCTTTGAGCGAGCCCTTAGTCTATTTGAACGTAATTT
The DNA here is from genome assembly GCA_028571455.1 of Desulfobacteraceae bacterium. GTDB lineage: Bacteria > Desulfobacterota > Desulfobacteria > Desulfobacterales > ETH-SRB1 > Desulfaltia. Next base: position 34,633 of record JAPVVG010000208.1, read on the forward strand.
TAGATTTTTGGGAACAAGGATAAAATAATAGTTGACGACAAAGATTGACTATGTTATGAGTACTAATATTACTCATAAAGAGGGCAATTTTGGAAAATCTATTTACAGGGCTCATATCATCGAAAACCAGAATCAAACTACTGGTTCGATTTTTCTTTAACCCCCAGACCCGGTCTTACCTGCGAGAGCTTGCCAAAGAGTTCAATGTATCCACAAACTTAGTTCGTAAGGAGCTCAATCAGCTTACAAAAACCAATCTCCTTAAATGTGAGAAAAACGGTCGGCAAATCCAATATATGGCTAATCAGGAACACCCTCTGTTTCCGGAACTCAAATCTATGGTCGGTAAAGTAATGGGTATTGATTATGTCATCGATGACCTTGTCGGCAGACTTGGGGATCTGGAAAGGGCTTATTTGATCGATGATTACGCCGAAGGTAAGGATACAGGCATTATTGACCTTTTGCTGGTTGGAAATATTAACCAGTATCACCTTAATGATTTAAGCAGAAAAACTGAACGATATATAAAGAGGAAAATCCGTACCCTGGTTTTGGATAAAGATGAGTTCAGCGCTTTTCAGACTAAATTGAAGGATCGGCCATGCATGCTGATATGGGAAGTGAAAAATTAGACAATAAAAAAATGTTTAATCTCAAATCAAGATTTAGCAAGGCTTACTCTTCAGGTTTTAAACGCTACTTTGCCAATACTTCTTGGATGATGGGTGAAAAGGTCATCCGTATGGTAGTGGCCCTGTTTGTCGGCGTCTATGTTGCCCGGTATCTCGGGCCGGAGCGATTCGGACTTTTGAGTTATGCAGGCAGTTTTGTCGGTCTTTTTACAGCGCTGGCAACTCTGGGTTTAGATGGCATCATGGTGCGGGAGCTGGTCAAGACCCCGGAGCGCAAAAATAAAACTGAAAGACGCAGTTAATTATGAGGAAACTTTTTTTTCGAATCTGGAACTCCCCGACCTTAATGACTTGGGGGAGTTTTTTTTCCAGTTCTCTCAGTTTAGTTATTGTTCTTCCTTTGCTTCTTACACGGCTCAGTACAGAAGAAATAGCTCTCTGGTATCTTTACATGACGATTATTAGCTTTCAGATGCTGGTGGATGTTGGGTTTTCTCCGACTTTTAGCAGAGTAATCGCATACGCAATGGGGGGAACAGGAGTTGACGACCTCAAGAGTCCAAAAGATCAAAATAATGGTCAGGCGAACTGGAAAACTCTTGAGTTGATTTGCTCTGAAATGCGTGTCATTTATTCTCGCCTGGGTATTCTCTGGACTATGTTGCTGGCCGTTTTTGGGACCCTGTCTTTGCTTAAACCGATTTCTCTTGTACCAAATACGTTTTCAGCGTGGATCGCCTGGGGGGTAATTCTTGTAGTTTCTACAATTACTCTTCGAGGCAATATTTATAGCTCTTACCTTCAAGGTATAAATCAAATTGCGCTTCTTCGACGGTGGGAGGCAATAACCTCGATTGGGGCTATTGTCACGAGTTTTTTAGTATTGATTTTAGGCGGAGGTTTATTAGGGTTGGTTCTTGCCCATCAAGGTTGGCAACTACTTAATATACTGCGCAATCGCTGGTTATCAGGTGTTGTAGAAAATGGTCGATTTAAGGAGTTTGCCAGAGGGAAGAAAAATAAAAAAGTCTTCGATGCAGTATGGCCCAGTGCTTGGCGCAGTGGAATAGGGCATTTAATGAGCTACGGATTAATTCAAGCCAGTGGTATCATGTATGCTCAAGTTGGATCATCTGCTGGAGTGGCCTCCTATCTACTGGCGTTGCGCTTAATCGGAACCGTCAGTTCATTTTCTCGAGCACCTTTTTACAGTAAACTACCGACATTGGCACGCCTTTTTTCCGAGAGTAGAAAAAAGGAATTAATCCGTGTTGCGAAAAGAGGTATGGCTTTGTCGCATTGGACATATATAGCTGGATTTATCAGCTTAGGGCTCATCGGAGAACCCCTTCTCAAATTCATAGGCAGCAATGCCGACTTCCCTTCTCAAATGTTATGGATATTGTTAGGGCTGGGTTTTTTTGTAGAACGCTATGGTGCGATGCATATACAACTTTACAGCACAACAAACCATATTATTTGGCATATTGCCAATGGTGTGACTGGAATGATTTATCTTATTGTGAGCATAGTGTTTTTTCAATTCATCGGTGTCTATGCTTTTCCTGTAGGGATATTAGCTGGATATCTGGGGTTTTACGCGTGGTATTCGGCAATTCATTCATATAAAGCTTTTGATTTGAAGTTTATCTCATTTGAAAAGAGCACAAGTTTTGGGCCGCTTGCTGCCATATTAATCTATACTATCAGCTCTTCTTTTGTAAAATAGATGTTGACAAATAGATGCTGTCATATTGCCAATAAAGTATTATTACGATAATTTGAGGAAAAATGTTTTTGCTGAAAATTACAGCCCTACTTCCCATGAAAGTACACTCTGAGCGAGTGCCCGATAAAAATATCAAAAACTTTTGCGAACGTCCACTTTATCATGCGGTTTTATCAACTTTATTGCAATCTAAATATATTGATAAAGTCGTTATAAATACGGACAGCGATATTATCAAAGAGGATGCGCTCAAGAACTTTGAAAGAGTGGTGATTATTGACAGGCCAAAGGAGATACAGGGCGACTTTGTTTCTATGAATGATATTATTGCCTATGATCTAAGCAAAATAGAAGGTGAGCATTTTTTACAGACACACAGCACAAATCCATTATTGCAAACAGACACCATTGATCTTGCCATTGGGACATATTTTAAGAATCTTAATCAATTTGACAGCCTGTTTTCCGTAACCAGATTGCAAACCCGCCTTTATTGGAAGGATGGGGTTCCGATAAATCATAATCCGAATGAACTGCTTCGCACCCAGGATCTGCCGCCGGTGTATGAAGAAAATTCTAATTTCTACATATTTTCTAAAAAATCTTTTGTGGATGCAGGGAGGGCACGCATTGGTTTAAAGCCTCAGATGTTTGAAATAAGCAAGCTTGAGGCCGTGGATATTGACGAACCGGAAGATTGGGGAATCGCGGAAGTTTTGTATAAGAGGCGAGCGAATTGAAGATTAGGCAAAATTTGGATAAAGAACCGAGAGCCACTATCAATCCATATCTCCGCGCTGTGGGATTGATACTATTTCGGATCTTGTGGGACATACATCCGTATTCGTGGGTATCACGGAAGAGGATCAAGACATGGAAAGGCAGATTTTGGGGGCAAAAGGCTGTTATTTTGTGTAATGGCCCGAGCCTTAACCGGGTAAACTTTGATGATCTTGCAGCAAGCGGGATATTTACATTTGGATTAAACAAGATAAACCTGTTGTTTAAAAGAAGTGATTTTCGGCCTTCGGTTATTGTTGCGGTCAATCCACATGTAATAGAGCAGAATGCTGAATTTTATAACAAGACTGAACTGCCTCTTTTCCTTGATTCTAAGGGCAAAAGATGGGTGAGATTTCGCGACAATGTGCATTTTGTACACACAGCAAGTGGCAGCGGAAATTTTGCAAAAGATTGTTCTATCTCGATAAACCAGGGTTATACTGTGACCTACGTTGCCATGCAACTTGTATTTCACATGGGATTTAAAGAAGTTGCGCTGGTAGGCTGCGATCATTCCTTTGCAACGAAAGGTCCGGCAAACAAGACTGTTATAGCGGGAGAAGAAGACCCAAACCATTTTGACCCCAATTATTTTGCAGGCGGGGTTAAGTGGCAATTGCCGGACCTTACCATGACGGAGTTACATTATAAGGTGGCCAGAGACACTTTTGAGAGAAATGGCAGAAAAATTGTAAATTGTACAGAAGGTGGAAAATTAGAAGTTTTCACTCGTCAGCCACTTAGCGAATTTCTTCAAACAAATATAGGTGAATATAGATGACTCTTAAAGACAAATTAAAGAATCGTGAACTTACCATTGGTTCCTGGATTACAATAGGGCATACTGCAGTGGCTGAGATTATGGCCAGAGCTGGTTATGACTGGCTTACTGTAGACATGGAACATAGCGCAATAACCCTGAATATTGCTCAGGATTTGATACGTGTTATTGAACTTTGTGGCGTTGTCCCGTTAGTTCGCGTTGGTGAAAACGACCCTAACCTGATTAAGAGGGTGATGGATGCCGGTGCACATGGCGTTATTGTTCCGATGGTAAATTCTAAAGAAGATGCTGAAAAAGCGGTAGCTTCCGTGCAATATCCCCCAATAGGCTTTCGTGGAGTTGGACTTGCCAGGGCGCAGGGATATGGGACTGATTTTGAGGGTTATAAGAAATGGAATGAACGAGAAAGTATAGTTATAGTGCAGATTGAGCATATCAAAGCTGTGGAGAATCTGGAGGCAATTTTGAGTGTGCCGGGTGTAGATGGATTTATCATCGGGCCTTATGACCTTTCGGGCTCTTTGGGAGTTCCTGGGCAGTTCGATCATCCTGAAATGCTAAAGGCGTTGAACAGAGTAAAAGATGTTTCAGAAAAGATGAATGCCCTGTCTGGTTTTCATGTGATTTCACCTGAAGTAGAAGCCTTTCAGGAAAAGGTACGAGATGGTTATAAATTTGTTGCGCATAGTCTGGATTCACTTATGCTTAGTGCCCAAAGTAGAATTGTTTTTTGATCGAATAAAATATAACGCTGTGGGGAAATATGTATGTATTGAAAAAGTATGAATGGGGAAGTGTTTTTGAAATGATGAAATATCATGAGAAAGGACTTCCTTTTGTAGAATGGGGAATTAAAGGGCATAACAGACCGTGGGTTATCGCTAATGGTAATTTTAAAAAAGGCGAAAAGGTTATTGAAGTTGGAGGGGCATATAGTGCTTTGCCGCAATATCTGTCAGACAAATTTAATATTGAAGCCTGGGTTATGGATGATTTTGGAATTGAATCAAAAGAGGATTTATGGTCCCGGTGGGGGAACAGGGAAGAACTTAAATCGAAGTATCCTTCTGTAAAGTATGTGTTTGAACGCGCGGGGGAAGGGGGGAATAATGTTCCGTTAGATTATTTTGATTGTGTTTATACTGTTTCTACTCTCGAACATATCCCTTGGAATGACATGAAAAAAGTATTCGATCACATGTGTAAAATATTGAAGCCAGGTGGGCGGATGCTGCATTGTGTTGACCTGTCAATTCCGTTTGGAATACACAAAACTTCTGATGCAAAAGGAATTTTACTTGGGACGGTTGGATATTCGTTGTATCACAAAATTAAAGAAAGTATTCAATCGGTTTAAAAGCCGTATCTAAGAACAATAAATGGCTGGTGGCGTTTTCTAACAAAATATTTTGGATATGATCTAAGGATAACTTGTAAAAAACCTCCAGGATATATTAAGTCAACTTTAGATGCTGATATTGTTAAAGAAACGGCCGATGTTGTTTATAATTATTATCCACCCAATGGTAGGGCAAAAGCCTATAAACCATCTGGTACTTTTGTTTTTATCTTAGAAAAACAGTAAGGTGGACAGTTAAAAAATACAAAAATTTTTCAAAGGACACTCAAAATTTTTATAATAGTAGTATTTTAACTTGGAGTATTCAACTATGCTTCAATACGAATTTATCGATCCCGATCTTCAGATCAACTCGGCAGATTTTCAATTTGTGGAATCTTTTCTCAAAATGACGGATCGTACGCAACTCGGTTGGCATTATATTACAGATATCACATGGATTTATTTCCAAATAAAAGACTGGCCGCGTGATTATAAAGTTCTCGATGTAGGGGGAGGAGGAGGTCCTGTTCAGTTTTTAATGGCAGAATTGGGATTTAATGTGACAAACATTGATTTAAATCTTAATAATCCAGGAGTTGCTTATCAAAAACGCTATCAATGCACATATGAAGTGTTGCCGAGTTTTAGAAACACAAGTTATAAAACATTTCTTGATGAATCTAATAAAACAAAAGCACAATATTTAAGAACGGTTATAAAAAATATGATTAAGCAGTCAATACCATACAAATGGTGGTCAGCTAAACGATATATAGAGAAACACGAACAATGGCGAAAAGCTAAGAAAGTGGCAACCACCAGAACTGGACATATTAAATGGCTTAAGGGAAATCTGTGCAACATACCTGATGTGTCAGAAAATACTTTCGATGCTGTGGTTTCCCTTTCCGCAATAGAACATATTCCTTTAGAGAATTTAAAAACAGCATTTGATGAAATTAAAAGAGTAGTCAAGCCGAATGCGCGTTGGGCTGTTACTACGTCAGGGACGGAAAAATCAGAAACTTGGTTTCATGAACCATCGCAGGGCAACTGTTTTTCTTCTCTTGACATCGGAGACATATTTGAAGCAATTTCGAAGGGAGAGCAAAACCCTATAGAGATATTGCAAAAGTATCAAAACAACAGTTACTTAAAGGAAAATCTCGCCAAGTTTTATTTTAAATCTGGTAAATACGGAATGCCGTGGGGCAAATGGAACCCGAAATACATACCAGTAGGAATTTTTAAATGACAGAAATACTTATAACAACTTCATCTTTTGGTAAACAAGATTCAAGTTTACTTCAAATTCTATCAGAAAACGGGCTTAGCTATAAATTAAATCCCTTTGCCCGCAAGCTTACAGAATCTGAAGTTAGCGAGCTTATTGAGCAACATCAGCCGGTTGGAATGATTGCCGGCGTCGAACCCCTTACTCGCAAGGTATTGGAGAAAGCCCAAAGACTCAAAGCTATTTCACGGGCGGGCGTTGGAATGGATTCTATTGACCTGCAAGCGGCCCGTGATCTGGGCATTGCCGTTACCAACACCCCAGATGCCCCGACTATACCTGTAGCGGAATTGACCCTGGGAATGGTCCTTTCTCTGCTTCGTCGGATTCATATCTCAGATGCGAGCATACGCCATGGTGAATGGGTAAGGCCCATGGGGAATTTGCTGCACGGCAAAACCGTGGGACTTATCGGCTGTGGACGGATAGGGTCTTATCTGGCCCGGCTGCTTTCTTCCTTTGGTTGCAAAATTCTTGGTTATGATCCTTTTATAGACAAAAATGATAAGTTCTCCCTGGTTGGTTTGGAAAAAATATTATCTGATTCCGACATTATCACTTTGCATATACCATATAATCAGGAAAATCATCATTTCATCAATGCCGAAAGAATCCAGAACATGAAAAAGGGCAGCTTGCTCATCAATGCAGCTCGGGGCGGGCTGATTGATGAAGATGCCCTGTACAATGCGCTGTCCTCAGGGCATCTGGGCGGAGCTGCAATGGATTGCTTTGAAGAGGAACCATATGCGGGAAAGCTGAAGGATTTGGATAGCGTTCTGCTGACTGCCCATATCGGTTCCTATGCGCAGGAAGGACGGGTCATGATGGAAAGGCAGGCCGTTGAAAATCTATTTCAAGAGCTTAAAAAGGCAGGTTGCATAAAATGAAAATATTGGTAACAGGAGGTTCAGGTTTTATTGGCAGTCATGTTGCTGATGCTCTAAGTGATGCCGCCCATGAGGTAACCATATTTGATATCCGCAAATCCCCATACTTGCGGCCGGATCAAAAAATGATAGTTGGGGACATTCTGGATCAGGAGTGTTTGGACAAAATTGTGGAAAATCAGGATGTCATTTACCATTTTGCGGGTATAGCTGATATCGACGAGTGCGCCGCCAATCCGGTGGATACTGCTAAACATAATATTCTTGGCACAGTCCAGCTTTTGGAAGCATGCCGCAAGGTTGGCATACAAAGGTTTGTTTTTGCAAGCTCAGCGTATGTTTATAGTGATTCCGGTTCTTTTTATGCTGCAAGCAAGCAGGCCTGCGAATCGTTTATTGAAAATTTTAGCGAACTTTATGGCCTTAAATATACCTGCCTTAGATACGGGTCTCTTTACGGTGCACGCAGCGACGAGCGTAATAGTATCTACAAATTGATCAAGCAGGCCGTTCAGGATGGCAAGATTGTTTATCGCGGAACCGGAGAAGAAATGCGGGAATTTATCCATGTTCAGGATGCGGCACAAATTAGCGCGGCAATCTTGCAACCAGAATTCGAAAACCAGAATATTATTATTACAGGCTCTGAAAAAATGCGATATATTGAACTTTTGGAAATGATCAAGGAGATGCTTGGCAATAAAATAGAGATTGATATTTTGCCTTCTGAAAGGAAAGCGCATTACAAGATTACCCCTTATAATTTCAGCCCCAGGCTTGGCCGAAAAATGGTCAATAACCCAAATATCGACATGGGGCAAGGGCTGCTTCAGTGCATGGCAGAAGTTTACGAAAAGGTACACAGCGAAAAGCACGAGGAGATGGGTTTATTTGTAAATGACACAAAACCTGAATAAATGGGTTTATCTTTCTTATCCATTAAATTGTGAAACACCGGCTTATGGCGGTGGAGACTCTCTGAGGACTCAGCATGAGAAAACCATGGAAAAAGGGGATTCATGCAATACCCTGTACTTGAGTTTATCCAATCATCTGGGCACACATATCGATTTCCCAAGACACTTTGTGCAAGCCGGAAAGACATCGGGTGACTATAGCCCGGAATTCTGGATTTTTTATTCCCCTTTTATCCTTGACATTTCCACTGTTGAACCTGGGGTTATTTTACAGCCGGAAGACGTAGACATGGACGCTGTGCCTGATAATATAGATATGTTTATTATTAAGACAGGCTTTTGTTATTTGAGAAAAAAAGATATCTACTGGGAAAATAACCCTGGCTTTGCCCCAGGTATGGCTATTTTTCTGCGTGAGCGCTTTCCACATCTCAGAGTGTTTGGCTTTGATTCGATTTCCCTTTCTTCCTTTGCCCATAGAAAGATAGGACAGAAGGCACACAAGGCGTTTCTTGATCATCCCCGCCCCATTCTTTTGCTTGAGGATATGGACTTATCCATGCTTGACAATAGCATGAAATTAAAACAGGTCATCGTATCTCCTCTGCGGGTAGAGGGCGCTGACGGCGCTCCATGCACCGTCTTTGCCAATATTATTGAGTAAGGTAATGATTTTATAAAGAGGCTGTTATGAACTGGGAAGCTGTTTTTTTTGATTTTGATGGGGTTATACTTGATTCAGTTAATGTGAAAACAAAAGCCTTTGCAAAGATGTTTCGGGGATATGGGCCGGAAGTAGAAAAAAGGGTTGTTGAATATCATCTTAATAATGGTGGGGTATCACGGTTTGACAAGTTTAGATATTACTATGAGGAAATTTTGAATAAGCCTGTAAATGAAGAAATAATCAAAGGCCTTTCAGAACAATTTTCAAATCTTGTTATAGATGGAGTTTTGGCCTCGCCATTTATGCCCGGAGCGAAAGAGAGTTTAGAGAGCCTTAAAGAAAAAGGAATTCCCTGTTATATTGTCTCGGCCACACCTCATGAAGAGATAAACCTGATATTGGAGAAAAAAGAGTTGAAGGGATATTTTCTTGAAGTTCATGGCTCTCCAAGAAAAAAATGGGAAATATGCCGGGAAATTATAAATAGAAAAAAATACAACCCTCAAAACTGCTTATTTGTTGGCGATGCCATGTCTGATTATGAGGCTGCACAAAAAAACGGTATTTGTTTTTTGGGGATTGCAGGGAACGGTGAAATTTCACCATTTTCTGATGGTACACCTGTTTCGTCAGTTGTTGCCCTGGAATATTCTGGCTTATCCCAATGACAGAACCGACCATCATCAGCATGGTAATAGGCATCATTGCTGGAGTTGTCGCGATTTTTGAAAATCTTTCGATATTGGCGGTATGCCGGATATGCTTGATCACAAAACAAATGGCTACCTTGCAAAACCCTTTGACACCAGCGATCTTGCCACCGGCATTGACTGGATTTTATCCGATGAAAATCGCCATAAAGAACTTTGCATAAAGGCAAGAGGAAAGGCGGTGGCCTGTTTTGATATTGAGAAAGTAGCAAAACAGTATGAAAGTCTCTATCAGGAGATAACAGCATGAAGATTGAACATCTCGGAGCAAAAAATTGCGTCACAGGCTCATGCCATCTGGTGCAGACCAGTCCGGGTTCAGCCGGCGGTGTGAATATCCTTGTGGACTGCGGCAAAGACTATGGCAATGACCCTGAGCTTGCCTTTGACCGGTTTCCTGTTTCACCACGGGATATTGGATATCTGTTTCTTACCCATGCGCATATTGATCATATCGGCAGGGTACCGGATCTGATTGATGCTGGATTCCAGGGCGAGATAATCTGCACTCACGCCACAAAAGCGCTTTTGATTCCCATGCTGCACGATGCCCTCTCTTTTACGGATAAAAGCGACAAACAGGTTCAGCGTCTTGAAAAAGCCATTGATGAACTTTCCTGGGGCTTTGAGTATAGAAAAATAGGTTTAGGGTTTAGGGTTTAGGGTTTAGGGTGTAGGGTGTAGGGTTTAGGGTTTAGGGTTTAGGGTGTAGGGTTTAGGGCATAGGGATATTAGTGACTTTTTCTGTTCTCTTAAACCTTAGACCTTAAACCCTGAATTAGTTTAGGGACGAGGAGGAAATGAAATGGGGAAATTTCAGGAATTGAGAGTATGGCAGAAGAGTAAAGATTTGGCAGTATACATTTATCAGGTCACTGGAAAGGGTCAATTTGCAAAGGATTACAGTTTGAAAGATCAGATTCGCCGAGCTGCTGTTTCTATTCCGAGCAATATAGCAGAGGGGGATGAATTAGACACGAATAAACAAGCCGTTAAGTTCTTTTATATCTCCAAAGGATCTTGTGCAGAGGTCTTAACTCAGGCAATTATCGCTTTGGAGATAGGCTACCTCGAGAAAAAGGATTTCCTGCATATTGAGCAGGAATGCCAAGCTATATCGGGGATGCTGACGCGGTTGATTCAGGTGCGAAGTAAATAAAGAGAAGGGTATAGGGTGTGTGGGCTATAGGAGGAACACTGACTTCTTCTGTTTCCTGAGCCTTAAGCCTTAAACCCTGAACCCTGAACCTTGAGAAGGCGGCATGTGTACCGGCGGTCGTATCCTTGATCACCTGGAGTGCGGCCTTGATGATCCCAAAAATGACATATTTTTTGTGAGATATCAGGCAAAAGGAACCTTGGGACGGCGCATTGTTGATAAAAAAGTTCCAGTTAAAGCAGGCATCCATACCCTTACAGGATATTCAGCCCATGCGGATCAAAGCATGCTGGTCAATTGGGTAAAATCCATGCCTGAACCTCCGGGAGAGATAAGGCTGGTGCATGGGGAAGCAAAGGCAATGCAGGCGTTGAGCGGGCTTTTAAATAACGTCCGAAAACATGGATATTGATAAAGCGGGAGAAAAGATGAATCTGCCTGAGATCGGTGATATAATAACCACAAAAGAGGCCTTGGAATTATGCCGATATTTCGGGCTGGATTATTTGATTGAACGGATTGAATCCGATCCGGAAAGGTATAAGGACTGGAAGTTTGACGGCTGCTCAGGCCTGCCGGATCAAGTAATGGGTTTTTTTACGGGCTGTGATTGGAAGGACATTACTTTCAAATGTTGTTTGCCGCACGATCTTTGTTATGGTTATGGAGACCCGGGGAACGATATCGAGAGAAAGCGGGTGGACCTGAAGTTTTACAGCGATCTGGTGACTAAGGCAGGTATGAAAAAATGGTGCGCCTCGGCCTTTCTTGCAGGGGTGCGGATAGGTGGAGCGGAAGCATTCGGGCTGTCATTTTCATGGGGCTTTGCTATTTTGCCACAGATTTGCACAGATAGGCACAGATAAGTTTAAATACAGTAACTACTTAGGCACAGAGGGGCAAAGGCACAGTGGCACAAAGAAAAATAAAAACGTATAGAGATTTGCAGGTCTGGCAAAAATCAATGACTTTAGTTGCTGAAATATATAAGATTTCTAAAGGATTCCCCAAGGATGAAGTGTACGGATTAACCTCTCAAATGAGACGGTGTGCGATTTCAATTCCCAGCAATATGGCGGAAGGTTATGGCCGAAATTCGACTAATGATTATCTTCGTTTCCTGCGAATTGCAACAGGTTCTCTATATGAATTGCAAACCCAGATAGAAATTTCTATGAACCTGTATTATTTGAACAGAGACGAATTCGATAAGCTATCTGAATTAAGCCGAGAGATAGAACGAATGCTTAGCAGCTTAATCAGGAAGTTAAGCGGCAAATAGGCAAGACAACTATGTGCCTCTGTGCCTTTGCCCCTCTGCCCCTCTGTGCCTGAGTAGTTACAAGATCCGTATATGATAATAAAAAAAAAGAATAAATTTAGCTGCTGATTTATGAGAATTTTTGCTTGACATAATACAAAAGTAGGCTCTATTATGGAAACGAGGACTCCAAAAAGGAAGTATATATGGAAACAATAACCCGCTTTTTCCGGGATACAAAACAGAGCTTTTTTTTGTTTGGACCACGAGGTACCGGGAAATCTACATGGGTTCATGAAAATCTAAAGAACGCCCTGTTTATTGACCTGCTCGCGCCGGAAGTCTTTCGAGCTTACTCAGCCAAACCGGAGAGACTGCGTGAAGTTTCTGAAGCATATAAATCAGGAGGCACAATTGTTATAGATGAAATTCAAAAAATACCCGAGCTTTTGGATGTGGTTCATCAGCTTATGGAACAGCGCTATGACTGGCGTTTTATATTGACAGGATCAAGCGCAAGAAAGCTAAAACAGACAGGGGTTGATTTGTTGGCAGGACGTGCGGTGGTTAAAACCATGCATCCGTTTATGGCGGCAGAGCTTGGCAGCCTGTTTTCTTTGGAAAAGGCCCTTACTATAGGATTGGTTCCTTTGGTATTGGGCGCACCAAGCCCAAAAGAAACAGTCAGCGCTTATGTCGCTCTTTATCTAAAAGAAGAAGTTCAAATGGAAGGCCTTGTCCGTAATATCGGCGCCTTCAGCCGGTTTTTGGAAGCCATCAGCTTTTCCCATGGAGCTGTTTTAAATATCTCCGAAGTTGCCAGAGATTGCCAGGTTGAGCGCAAAACGGTTGAAGGTTATATTTCAATTCTTGAAGACTTGCTTCTATCCTTTCGCATACCTGTTTTTACAAAACGGGCCAAACGGCATTTGTCATTTCATCCCAAATTTTACTATTTTGATGCGGGGGTTTTCAGGTCGGTCCGCCCTGCCGGACCAATAGACAGCCCTCAGGAAATCGACGGAGCTGCAATAGAAGGCCTTGTCGCTCAGCATCTCAGAGCGTGGAATTACTATAGTGGAGGGAGTTGCAATCTTTACTTCTGGCGGACAAAATCAGGAAATGAAGTTGACTTTGTGGTTTACGGAAAGGACACCTTTTGTGCCATAGAAGTTAAAAACACGATAAGAATACAATCAAAAATGCTTAAAGGTTTGATTGCTTTTAAAGAAGATTATCCTGAGGCACAAGCCTGTCTGTTGTACCGTGGCAAAGAGCGCCTTAAAATAAAAGATATCTTGTGTATGCCATGCGAAGAGTTCCTGATGAACCTGAAACCAGATAAAAAAACAGTATGCGGTATGAAGTAAGGAGTAAACAGAGCAAAGAATCCGTGGCAAAAAAATATGACGAAACCCACAACCACAATCCCCATCGCTTCAATCATCCTTGATGAAGATATCTATCCGAGAAAGGGGATCGATCCCAGGCGTGTCGGCATATTCGCCGAAAATATCAGAGATGGCTTCAAATTTGAGCCTATTGAAGTGGAGCCTGACCCCGGCAAGCCCGGCAGATACCGTCTGCTTGATGGCGCCCACAGATGGGGTGCCTACAAGACAACCGGGGTAACAGAGGTCGAAGCAGTCATAAAGAATCTTGATGGGGAAGATCCACTCCTCTACGCCGCAAAAAAAGCCATTGGCCCGAAACAGTTGACAGAAGATGAGGCAAGAGACACGGCGCGACGCGCATACACCAGAAACTCCAGTCTCAGCTCCGCGGATATCGGAAAGGCCATCGGACGCGCGAGACGAACTGTGAACTCTTACATAGCAGACCTTAAAACTATAACCCAGATGGGCATGGACATCAAGATATTCCGCATGAATCGCCTCGGTATTCCCCAGGACAGGATTGCAAAGAGATTGGGACAAGCCAGGGAGGTGATCCGTGACCATTTGGCGAAAATGGCAGTATTGCCAAATCCGCCAAATACAGATTTGTCCAAAGGCTTCACCGTTTCTCAGGTAGCAGAAAAACACGGCTGGACAGAACCAATGGCCTGCCCGCAATGCCTTTGCATGGATTTATCGATGTGCCGGAATTGAGTGCCTGCAAATGCGGTTGTACTATATCAACTTAATTACAACGCATGGCAGGCGGGTCTGGTCGCTGGCTCTCGATAACAAAGAAGACCTTGAAAGATTCAAGGAACTCGGCTGGGGATTGAGGACATGGGATCAGTGGGAATGGAACGATTGCGACAAAAGATTCGGAGATGATTGGCCTGCCCGCCATCGCTCTCGTCCAACGGAGGCAGTCAGCGTTGCTTATGATTTTCGCTCAGGCGAGGCGGGCGGGCGGGATTTTCAGAGCAAACCGGCGGCAGAAGAATCCGGCAAAGGGGCAATCCTTATAGACGACTACCTCCGGATTCTGAACAAAACCGGCTGGCAGCACACCCACATCATCCAGGCCCCCATGTCCGCGCAACGCTTCAGCGCAGTGGTCGTCGCCGCAATGCAGAAAAAAAGAATACTTGGTGTTACAAGCAGGTATGTGATAGTCCTGAAACAAATTGGATAGGGAAAATACAGCCGAAAAAATATGGGGGTCGGACCACGCTATCGGGCTGAAATAGCAGGGAAATCTTCTAAGATGAGGCTTTTTTGTAAAATGGCATAAAACAAAAGGAAAGTCAAGCAAATACAGACAATTAAATGATATTTTGCACTACTTTTAAGAAAAATATATTGGCCGAAATAGCAACAATTTCAAGGGGAGTTGAAAGAATTCGGGCGAAACTTGAACGAGAATTCAGTTTAGCAAACATCGCAAAGAAATACCTACAATTTTATCGTCAAATAATGGAACAATAAATGATATCAGAGAATCCAAAAATATCTATTATTACTGTATGTTATAATGCTGAAAAAACGATAGAGAATACTATAAGATCTGTTATTTCGCAAACCTATAAATATATTGAATATATTATTATTGACGGTGATTCGACCGATGGCACATTAAACATTATCAAACGATACAAAGATAATATCGACGTTTTGATTTCAGAAAAAGATAACGGCATCTATGATGCAATGAATAAAGGTATTAAAGCATCTAGCGGGGATATCCTATATTTCCTAAATTCGGATGATGTTTTTTATAACGCATCAATAGTGGAAAAAATTGTTGAAGTTTTTTTAGAAAACCCTGCAAATAAAATAGTTTATGGCAAAATCATAGTAGGGAACAATACGTTACGAAATACAAATTTATCTCAGCAACACAATCCTTATCTAAAAAATAAAATTGATCTTTTTGTCAAAGGAATGTGCCATCAAAGTTTCTTTTCCAAAAAAGATGTTTTTAACATTACAGGATTGTTTAATTTAAAATATAAAATCTCCGCTGATTTCGACTGGGCAGTAAAACTATTTCAAAATGAAATCCCAATGGTTTATATAGATAATCCAATTGCTTTTTATAACCCTGAAGGTATTAGCCACAAAAATATCAAGTTGCGAAGAAATGAAAAACAAAAAATAATATTTCAAAACAGCACACTCTTTGACCTGATAAGATTTAGTTTTCGTAGGATAAAATATATTTAAAACCACTCTCAAAAACCCTTTTTCAACTTGTCGCTTGACATCGTAGGAATAATTCTAAATTGAAAATTCTTGTATTAACTAAAAGACAGACAACTCACAATGATATCATTGATAAGCGATTTGGAAGAAGTTGGGAAATACCCTATGGACTATCAGAATTGGGGCATAGCGTCCGTGTTATCTGCTTAAGTTATCAAAACAAAGATGAAGGTGTTCTTCTAATAGAAGAAAACATATCTGGAAATGATATTGAATGGCATTCTTTTAACATCGGAAAAACAAAAATATGTGGGATATTAAAATACTACAGAAAAGTTTTTCACCTTGCTAAAAAAATCAAACCTGATGTTATTATATCGATGTCAGATTCTGTCTACACGATCTTGGGGAATATAATATCCAAAAAAATTCAATGTAAACACATCACTGATCTGCAAGACAATTATGAAGCTTATGATTCAGCAAGAATCCCCGGTATTATACCTTTATTTCGCAAAGCCATAAGGGACTGTGACGGGTTGGTCTGCGTCAGCGACCTTCTTTTGAACAAGATAAAAAATGAATGCGATCTAACTAAGACCCGCACGATAACTTTGATCAACGGCGTATCAAAAAAACGATTTTTTCCCAAAGATAAAGTAGCATGCAGAAAAAAGCTTAATCTGCCGGAACACTGTCGGCTTCTGGGCATTGCCGGAGCTTTATATAAAGACCACGGTATTAATACAGTATTTGACGGTTTCGGCAATCTATCAAAAGATTGTCCGGATATCCATTTGGCTGTTGCCGGGCCAAGGGATATAAACATTCCCAACCTTCCGAAAATACATGATATAGGATTTCTTAGTCATAATAATATCCCTATCTTTTTTAATGCTCTGGATCTTGCCATTATATGCAATAAAAACTCTTTACAGTATTCTTATGGTTTCCCGATAAAAACATTCGAAATACTCGCTTGTGAAACGCCCTTAATCGCAACAAAAATGGGGCCGTTAGAACACTTTCTAAAAGAGTATCCTCAAAATCTATATGAACAAGGAAACATTAATAGTTTCATCTCGACCGTTCAAGAACAATTAAGCACCCCCACCAAAATCAAAATACCAATAATTACATGGAACGATTTGGTAAAAGAATTAGAAACCCTTTTAAAATCGTTTCAAACAAAATAATAAAATATGTTTTCTTTCGGTGTAGTTAAAACTATATTTGAGTTCGTTTTGGTTTGGACACAAATATTAAAATCATGCTTGTTTTTTCATCTGAACAACTTTCTCACATAATTGTGAAAATGCAATTGCCGATGATCTTCTATAAAATTTTGTCACAGCTATCTTGTATCCAGAGTTCCGAAAGCGGTCAGCAAGCATCGGTTCCTTTGCAAGCCTCTCAATTGCTTTCGCAATCTCATCAGGTGACCGTTTATTAACCAGCAATCCTGTTTCCTCATGCTTTACTGAGTCAACGACACCCCCTACCTGAGTCGTAATAACTGGAGTCTTTACCACCATTGCTTCTAAAATAGCAAGACCCTGCCTTATCTGAGCTTATTTAGAACCCGCATCCGCCCTTTCCGGTTGCCTCCTTAGCAGGAAGATCATTGTCGGGATAATCGGGAACAACAATCGAAGAATAAACCTCGGCGCTTTAAGAACAAGCCTCGCCGGAAAACTTACAGACTCCACATCGGCCATGATTCGCATCGCTTCAAAGGACTGCTGGACATAGTTCAGCCCTATCTCTTCAAATAAACTGGTCAGCTCGAAATGACTCGTTGGGTTACAGTCATACACTTCGCCTCGACCAATTAAACGGACATAAGAAGAACGAAGACTTTGCGGGAGCCAGCTTAACAGAGGCAACTTAAAATGAGGTTCAATTAACCGCCACCGATTCGGAACAGCGAAATAGCACCACCCGTCCTCCTTCAAAACCCTATGGATTTCCCCCAAATGGTTTAACTGGGATTTTCGATCACCTACATGCTCCATGACATGGTTAGAAATTACGGCATCGAACGATTTATTCTCAAACGGAAGCGCAGTATCGTTTACTTGAACAAAGCGAAAGCCATCTCGAACCTGAAGTTGGTCTGTCACATCCACTGCAATCACCTTCCCCTCTGGACCAACGCATTTTGAAAAATGGTTGGCAATAATGCCCGAGCCAGTGCCCACTTCAAGCACTCGCGCTCCCTTTAGTGCCAATACCATCGATAGGATAGCCTCAATCTTATGTGCTTTCTCTTGCCTTGAATTTTTGTCTAAAGCTGCGTATGGCTTTCGCACACTTGTATTCATCTTTCCCCATCCCTATTTACAACTCTTCGAGAGCCTTTTGACTGAATCATGCGCTCGAATAGGGCTGAAAAAGATTTTGCAGAAGATGTCCTGGAAAATTTATTCACAGCTACCTTATATCCTTGTCCACGCAGACAATCTGCAAGTGAAGGTTCTCGCACAAGTCGCTCAATAGCTTTCACAATCTCATCTGGCGACCGTTCATTTACAAGCAACCCTGTTTCCTCGTGTCTTACTGAGTCAACGATACCACCTACCCGCGTCGTAATAACAGGAGTCTTTGCCACCATTGCTTCAATAACAGTTAGACCCTGCGCTTCAATCCACCCATCACTTGCAGCTCTTGATGGACCAATAAAGATATCACCGGCAGCCAGATAGGCTGAAACGTCATCTGGTTTGACCCAACCGGTAAATATCACACGATCTGAAAGTCCAAATGTCTTAGTCAAACCTTCCAAATAAGGCCGATCTTGCCCCTCTCCTATAATCAATGCAGTAATATCAGGAAATCTGGGAACCAGGATAGCAACTGCTCTAATCAGGTCTTCCACACCTTTTTCTTCCACAACTCGTCCAACAAAAATAAGTAAGGGTCCATCCCCATGTCTATACCGATTCCTCAGATCCCCTGATGATGGGGATGATTTTGCTCTATGTGTTGTAACTCCCATTGGAATTCGGTGTAATTCTTGCAAATCCGGCGCAATTTCGCTCACAGCTCTCTCTGTCACTGAACTGTTAACGGTTACGGCATCTGCATGACGAAACGTAAGGCGTTTGAACTTGGTTAATAAAGAGCTTTGAAGGCCGAAAACATCTCCGCCATGCACTGTAGTAACATGAGGAATCCCTAAAAAACCGGCTGTCAATATACCGGTAAATCCTTGCGGCAAAATCCAGTGTGAGTGCAACAGGTCGTATTTCCTTTCGATCAACCTGAAAAAAAGATTTAAGCACTCAGATGTCACCAAAGCAGGCAATTTGAGATAATTTGTTCGATCTTTCCGGAGATTGATGAGTGCACCACCTTGATAGCAAACGGTTTCTAATACCGACGGCCACAAATATCGAAATCGTTCGACCTTGACACCTTCTATGGTTTCTCTTAAAGCTGCTCCATCGGCATGCGGCGCAAGTACGTCAATCTGCCAGTCAAGTTGCTGGAGGTCCTGAGTTAATTGTAAAACAAAAGGGGTTGTGCTATCGCCGATCCATCTGGGGAAATTAGAGGTCACACACAGAATCCGACCACGTATCATCTTGTTTCCTTAAACCAGTTTTTCATTTTTTATTATTCTTTGTAAAATGATCGAATTCTATACGCTTTACCCTCAACAAAGTTTCCTCAATGAGCTTGCGGTTAAAAGAAATAACATCTGCAACAAGCCCAATCATAAAAACCTGGAAACCAATAATGAATAAAATAGCTGCCAGAATCAAAGACTGAATGTGACCGCTTCCCTCCCCTATTAAATAGTAAAAAAGAAACCGTATTGATGGAATCAGCCCGCCGAATACACAAAGGCAGCCAATGTAAAAGAAAAGCCTAAGGGGCTTATACATGGCATATGTACGTATCATGGTGGTTAAAGAATGTTCCAGAAATTTTGGAATGCTTTGGAACAGTCTCGATTCTCGGGTCTTTGGATTCGTCCCAACAGGAACATTGGCCACGGCGAGATTTTTCTTGCCTGCCTGGATAACCGTTTCAATGGTATATGAAAAAGCAGAGACAATATTCATTTGCATGGCTGCTTCACGACTAAAGGCCCGAAAACCGCTCACCACATCCGGCACGTCGGTTTTTGAAAGAATCCGTACAACGAAACTGCCAAATTTTTGCAATTTTTTCTTGGTCGAGCTGAAATGGGGAATTTTGTCGGTCTGGCGATCACCGATTACAATATCTGCTTGGCCTTTTAATATCGGAGCAATCAGTTTTGGGATGTCTTCCCCTTTGTACTGATTGTCACCGTCCGTATTGACGATAATATCAGCTCCAAGCCGCAGAGAGGCATCCAAGCCGACAAGAAAAGTCTGAGCCAGCCCTTTATTGCAAGTGTTTT
Source organism: Desulfobacteraceae bacterium (assembly GCA_028571455.1). Lineage (GTDB taxonomy): Bacteria > Desulfobacterota > Desulfobacteria > Desulfobacterales > ETH-SRB1 > Desulfaltia. The sequence continues at coordinate 54,796 of JAPVVG010000208.1, forward strand.
TTACAATATGATCAACTCCGGCCGATTTTGCAACCTCGATGGTTTTGTCCGTGCTCCCGTCATCGATAACCAATATCTCTACTTCATCGATTCCATCTATCTGCCTCGGAATGTCACGCACAGTCTCTGGCAAAGTCTCTTCTTCATTGTAACATGGAATTTGAACAATGAGTTTCATAATTTTTACAAGGTGTTAGTTAAAAACCAATTGTCTAAAAACAACAGAAGGCCTTCAACATCTTAAATCTAAAAAATGTGTTCTTATTTCTAACACTTTAAACAATATTTAAGACTTAGCGTGAGTTTACGAATTATCAAAAGTCAACTCTATAACCATTTGTTTTACAAGGAATATTGAGCTGTCAATTGTCCTCCCTAACTTGACAAATATTGTTCCATTCTAAATAAATCGAAAAGCCGTTGCTGAACTTCA
>JAPVVG010000209.1 GCA_028571455.1 Desulfobacteraceae bacterium
AGGCCTTAAATGGCCATTTTTAGGGCCAAAAACACACTTTTAAGAGAAGAGCACGGGCAGATGGCAAGAGCAAAACGGCCCGCCTGCCAAAGCCTGGCACTGGCGGGCAGGCATTTCCTTCCAGGTCACGTTTGGCATATTGCGTATTCCGCTCCATTCCGGGTTATAATCTCAAAATGTTATAAATCATGCCCTTACAGCTAATCCGGTGATAATTACATCAAGTCGAGATACCCATAAGAAATGGGATGCGATTTGACACAAGCGCGAGATAGTACTAAATAAATTACCTCTATCTTACTCATCCGTCAAAAATCCTGCAAACAATTACTTGACAAACATGCGGGATAGTCGAAGGCTCGGTGTCAAATCTAAGGGTCAAATCTTGATCAACACATTAGTGCGAAGTAGGAAGGCGTTCTTTAGTTTTACAGTTTTGAAATAATCCATTGATTGAATTAAGAAGGCTTTAAGGGGCATCCTAAACTTATCAACTTATTTTTTCATACAGCGCAACGTTTAATGGTTTAATAACGCGACATGGATGTGGACATAACAGTATTGGAAAAGAAATTAGAAAAATATAAGGAGGGACCAGAGGCTTCACAGTTGCCCAGGTTGCTGAAAAATTATACTCGCCGGTTTAAACTCGACGATTAAGAAAAAAACAAGTGAATTCTTCAAGAATACGCATGACCAGGAAAACTATGTCCACCACAAACCATGAACTGCAACTTGCCAACGACTTTGTTCAGTACACTAACTGCAATATTTTTTTGACTGGTAAAGCGGGCACCGGCAAAACAACCTTTCTCCATAATATGCAGAAGAACACTGCAAAGCGGATGATTATCACCGCTCCAACCGGTGTTGCGGCTATCAACGCAGGCGGGGTAACACTCCATTCTTTTTTTCAACTGCCCTTTGGCCCATTTGTGCCGGGCAGCGAGACACATGAGCGCAATAAGCAGCGCCAGTTCAGGTTCAGCAAAGAAAAAAAGCGGATTATACAAAGCCTTGATTTGCTGGTGATTGACGAAATAAGTATGGTGCGGGCCGATTTATTAGACGCGGTGGATGCTGTGCTGCGTCGCCATCGTCGTAATAATTTGCCCTTTGGCGGGGTGCAACTGCTTGTGATCGGCGATCTGCATCAGCTCTCTCCGGTGGCAAAGCAAGATGAATGGCGCCTTTTGCAGCAATATTATGAGTCAGTTTATTTTTTCAGCAGCAAAGCGCTTGGTCTTACAGAACTGCTTACCATTGAACTGAAGCATATTTATCGCCAGTCAGACGCCCGTTTCATCAAGCTCCTGAATCGAGTACGTGACAACCGGCTTGATGAATCATCCATAGCGGATCTTAATCAGCGTTATATTCAGGATTTTAAGCCGGGCAAAGATCAAGGCTATATTACCCTGAGCACCCACAACCGCACCGCCGAATCCATCAATCAGACCAGACTTCAGGCCCTGGCCCAAAAGGAACACCGTTTCAATGCTGAAATTTCCGGAGATTTTCCTGAACATATCTACCCGACCCTGGCCACTCTTCTGCTTAAAAAGGGGGCGCAGGTGATGTTTATGCGCAATGATCCCTCTGTTGAAAAACTCTATTATAATGGTAAAATCGGCAAAATAACCAAAATTTCTAACAAAAACATCAGCGTTATCTGCTCCGGCGACAAACAGGAAATCGTGGTTGAACCAATCATTTGGGAAAATATCAAATACACAGTGAACGAAGAAAATAAGGAAATCGAAGAGGATATAATCGGTAAATTCAAGCAATACCCACTTAAACTTGCATGGGCCATCACCATCCACAAGAGTCAAGGGCTGACTTTTGAAAAAGCCATTATCGATGCCAAAGCAGCTTTTGCCCATGGTCAGGTTTATGTGGCCTTGAGCCGTTGTAAAACTATGGAGGGCATGGTGCTAAGCTCTCCCATTTCATCTCGTGGAGTGGAAACGGATGAAGCAATAATGTGCTTTGACGAAAACGCTCACCAAAACCCGCCGTCCGAAAGCCGGCTTCAGGCTGCCAAAATCAGCTATCAGCAGCAGTTGTTGTTTGATTGTTTTGATTTTTCACTATTGCGCAACAGTCTCAATTATCTTGTCCGGCTTTTGACAGGTAACGCTAGAGTAGTTCAGGTTTCAGGCGTTGAAGATATCCTTCAATTAGAGAAAAAGGCTGCGAAAGATATTTTTGTTGTCAGTGAAAATTTTAAGGGGCAATTACGCACAATTTTTACTGATGGCGGCTTGCCCGAGTCAGATGCAGTTATTCTGGAACGGATCAGCAAAGCGTCAGCATGGTTTCAGGAAAAGTTTACCGAAATTTTTGAGAAGTCAGTGCCAAAATTGCATATAGAAACAGACAATACCGAACTTCGAAAAAAAATTGACGATGCCCTGAGTAATCTCAAAAAAGAAATTGCCGTAAAGGTAGCTGGAATACGGTGCTGTGAAAAAGGCTTTTCACCGTCAAGTTTCCTGCGCGCTGTTTCAGTCGCTGAAATTGACTTTACCCCTGAAAAAGCAAAAAAGCGTCGGCCCCCGGCCTACAACGAATCGGACGTTGCCCATCCAGAGCTGTTCCAGACCCTGAAGGACTGGCGTTCCCGCAAGGCCAAGGAGGAAGATGTCGCCCATTTTCAGGTTTTACATCAACGAATATTGATCCAGATTGTGGTATGCCTGCCTGACAATATTGCTGATCTAAAAAAAATAAATGGAGTCGGCAAAAAAACCATTGAGAAATACGGCAAAGAACTTGTGACACTAATTTTGGCCTATCGCAAAAAACACAAAATAGACAAGGTCGTACTGCCGGAGCTTAAAAAACTCCCAAAAGAAAGTGCAGCGGAAGAAAAAGAGGCTCAGCATTCCGACACGAAACAAACAAGTTTCGATATGTTCAATAAAGGATTAACTATTGCCCGGATTGCACAAGAAAGAGGCCTGGTACAATCTACCATTGAAGGGCATCTGGCCTTTTTTGTGGAAAAAGGCAAGTTAGATATCAACAAGCTGCTTTCACCTGAAAAACAACAAGCCATTGAAAAGGAACTTGCTATTGATCACAATAATTCCCTCAGTGAAGTAAAAAATGCCCTGGGAGATGACTACTCCTATGGAGAAATCAAAATGATGCTGGCTTACCAGAAACACCTGGCATCTGAACAGGATCAGGGAAGTTTTCTTGTCGCAACAGAAACACATTGAAATCACGGTACTCTGTGAAAATAGCGTGGCACGTGTTCGATTTAGGTAAAAAACTTGATTATACAAACGATGAACTTGCCATTGGTTCAGGAAATGCTAATCTTGGTCCCGGATATCGGAGAGGGGACAGAACTCATGGTGTTTTCTGCATATATACAAGCCGGCAAACCATAAATATAGATAAACATTGGTGACAGGCGGTGCGGTCGAGCGTATCGGAACATTTGAAGGGGGCATTTGAAAAACGTGATAAAGACTATTATGAAGAAAACAAATAACGGAATCTGGTTGAAATTGAAGGTGACGATGGCTGCTTTATGCTGCCTGCTTTTACTTGCGATCCATTGTGGGGCTGAAAATATTACCAGAGAAAACCCGGTTGCTTTTTTGCCTGAGCAAATATTTGAATTTGAGCCGGTTGTAGAAGGAACCATGGTCATTCATGACTTCATTATTCAAAAAATATGATAGAAAAATTAAAAAACAGATAGGTAAAATACAAGACAGCAGATGGGAAAACGGTAGAAAACTGCCAGTCAAAAAAGAGGGCAAGGCAAAGGGAATCAGGCTGGAATTAAGCTCCGCTGACTGGATGGGGGATGAGGTTCCCGTATTTTGCACGGCATGAAAGAGAAACGGTTACGTTTGCTTGTTTAACCTGATCTTTATGGAATTTGCATGTGCGTCAAGGCCCTCTATTTCAGCCAGCCGGATGATATCTTTTGCCTCATCCATAAAGGCATCTCTGGAATAGTGAATCAGGCTGGTCTTTTTGATAAAGTGATCTACGGAAAGCGCTGAAGCAAATCTGGCCGTGCCCGCGGTTGGAAGAACGTGATTTGGCCCCGCAATATAGTCCCCAACAGGCTCAGGCGTGTAATCCCCAAGAAATACAGCCCCTGCATTTCTGATTTGTCCGATATGCTCAAATGGTTCCTTGACATGCAGCTCAAGGTGCTCAGGAGCGATCCGGTTTGAGAGTTCTATGGCAGCCGCGATATCGGAAGTAACCATAATTGCGCCATACCTGGAAATAGATTCAACGGCAATCTCTTTCCTTGACAGGTTTTTCAACTGTTTTTCCACAGCATCGGCGACAGCTTTTGCCATTTCACCAGAGCTTGTAACGAGCATGGCGGAAGCTAAAGGATCATGTTCTGCCTGGGAAAGAAGGTCTGATGCCGTAAATTCAGGGTTTGCCGTGCTGTCCGCAATTACAAGGATTTCACTGGGCCCGGCTATCATATCTATCCCGACTGTCCCTGCCACAATTTTTTTGGCAAGTGTAACATAAATATTCCCCGGGCCGACTATAACATCGGTTTTTTTGACAGTCTCGGTCCCGTAAGCCAGCGCTGCAATTGCCCAGGCGCTTCCAATCTTGTAAATCGCATCAACACCGACCTTTTGCGCTGCAACAAGAAGATGTGGATTTACACTTCCATCCTTTGTGGGCGGGGTTGCCATTGAGATATGCTGTACACCGGCGATTTTGGCTGGAATAGCGCCCATCAGAACAGAAGAAACCAGAGGGGTGTTTCCGCCTTTCCCTCCCGGCACATAAATTCCTGCTGCATCGACAGGGTTTACAATCTGGCCTAAAAATACGCCTTGTCTATCTGTGTTAATCCATGATTTACTTAACTGCTGCTTATGAAAAGCTTTTATCTGAGAAATTGCGCGGTTTAAAGATCGTATAAAGGGTCTGTCTACTTTTTTTGCGGCAGCATCAATTTCCTGGCGTGTTACTTGAATTGATTTTATGTCCAAATCAGGAGAATCATAGCGGTTTACATATTTAACAAGGGCTTTGTCCCTGTTCTTTCTCACATCCTCAAGAATGCGGGTAACCGCAATATAGTCCTTTTTCTTAAAGCTTAAGCCGCGATTTACAATCGATGCAACCCTTGCATTAGCCGACCTTGAAGGATAATTATATATTTTCATGGTGGTTTGTTTCATAAAACATAAGGAAGCTGTTTGTCAATAGTTCACAACCGGTTATGGGGTGAGCAAAAAATACTGATTGACATATTTTATGCTATGTATAAGTTTAGTTTTGGAGGAAATTTATGAAGGCAAACAGAATTTATAACTTTAATGCCGGGCCTGCGGCGCTTCCGCTTAGCGTTCTTGAAGAAATCAAAGATTCATTCATAAGCTTCAAAGGGTCAGGCATGTCCATTACCGAAGTAAGCCACAGATCAAAATGGTTCGATGATGTAATTAACGATGCAGTAGTTAGAACAAAACGGCTTTTAAATTTAGATGAAAAATTCCATGTCCTTTTTATCCAGGGCGGCGCAAGTATGCAGTTTTGCATGATTCCGATGAATTTTTTGCAGGATGAAAAATCGGCAGACTATGTCAATACAGGCACATGGTCAACAAAGGCTATCAAGGAAGCCCAGATACAGGGCAAAAAAATTCAGGTAGTAGCGTCATCCGAGGATAGAAATTTTTCCTATATCCCTATGAATATACAATTCAGTAATAATGCAGTTTATGCCCATATTACCTCGAATAATACCATTAAAGGGACACAGTGGAGAACCTTTCCAGACACCAATGGCATGCCGCTTGTGGCAGACATGTCATCCGACATAATGAGTAAACCTGTAGATATGGAACAATTCGGTCTGATATATGCCGGAGCACAAAAAAATATCGGGCCGGCTGGTGTGTGCATGGTGATTATTCGGGATGATATGTTAAACATGGTGCCTGATGGTTTGCCGTCAATGCTGAAATATACGACCTATGCTTTAAAAAATTCAATGTATAATACTCCTCCCTGTTTTGCGATTTATACTATTCAGCTTGTAATGAAGTGGCTTGAGGAAACTATTGGAGGGCTCGCAAAGATGGAAGAGATAAACAGGAAAAAGGCAAACATTCTTTATAATTGCTTAGATTCAAGCGGTTTCTACAAAGGGACTGCGGAGCAGGATAGCCGTTCAATGATGAATGTAACCTTTCGTTTGCCAAATGAAGATCTGGAGAAAAAGTTTATTCAAGAAGCTCTGGAAAACGGGCTTGGAGGTCTTAAAGGCCACCGTTCTGTCGGAGGCTGCAGGGCATCTATCTATAATCCCACAACCATAGAGGCGGTAGAAGCTTTAACGAATTTTATGAAAAATTTTGAACAAAAAAACGGGTAATTTTGATTCTGTCAACAAAGTCTCTTTGAAAAACCTAAATTGTTACGCTGTCCTTTCTGATAAAGATGCCCATGATAACGACTGTAATAAGTGCCATGCCTCCTCCAAACAGGAATGGAGCGCCTGGAAGGAATGAAAACAGTATTCCCGCGATGATACTTGCGGGAAGAAGTGTAACACCTACTATGGTTTGATGAAATCCCAGCGCAGTGGCTTTTGATTCTTTGGGAGCGATGTCTGCCACAAATGCTTTTTCTACCCCTTCTGTCATGGCATAGTAAATGCCGTATATCAACCACAGGCCAAATAAGAGCCGGTTTGAGCCTGGCGTAATAAACCCAAAAGCGCTATATACTACTGCGTACAACCCATAACCTGCCATTAATAATTTCTTGCGCCCGATCCTGTCAGAAAGCGAGCCGAATACCGGCGACAGCAAGCTCGCAGTCATATTGAATATTAGATACATTATTATAACGGTAGATAGAGCATACCCCAAACTCATACTTCGCAGAAGCAGAAACTGGTTGGATGAGTTCCCTAATGTAAAAACAAACTGGGCAAGGAAAAAAATCTGAAGATTGCGGTCGTATTGCCGAAAATTAAGGCTGGGTTTTAGTTTTTTGCCCGGCTCCAATCGGGAACTGCTGATTTTATGTTTCCTCTCTTTTACAAAAAAGAGAAACACTATACCGATCAGGCCGGGCACGATAGAGATGAGAAAAAGTTTATAAAACGAGTAAATGTCTTTCAAATTGCCTGTGACAGGATCTAAATATTGCCTGACCAGGAAAAAGCAGATCAGAGCTCCCAGTGTGGCTCCTGCGAAATCCATCCCTCTTTGAAAGCCGAATGCCCTGCCATGGATTTCTTTGGGAACAGACTCTGAAATCAGCGCGTCTCGCGGAGCCGAGCGTATGCCTTTTCCCACGCGATCAAAAAAGCGCGCAAACATGACAAAATACCATCCCACAGAACATAATAACAAAAGGAATTTGGCAAGGGCAGAGGTAGAGTAGCCGGCTATGGTTATGGCTTTTCGTTTTTTTAATTGATCCGAATAATAACCGGAAAATACTTTAAGAAGGCTAGCGGTTGATTCAGCTATCCCCTCAATTATTCCAAGTACAGGGCCTAACATGGCGGTATTTGCCGCCATAATCATTTTTACAAAGGCTTGCAAAATGGGGTAGATCATTTCAGAGGATACATCCGTAAAAAAGGATGTAAATCCCATAAGAACCACGTTCCGCTCCATTTTCTGATTTTTCATAAGCCACGCTATTGATGATTTCGTAAAAATTCACAGGGGGTCAGGAATCGGGTTTTAATGCTGTCAGATATTACTATTACATCTGAAGTTCAAAGGCAATATTAACAGCTCAAATCAGCCACCACAAGTAAAACCGGTTGTATGAGGAAGGTCCCTAAAAGGGGCCATATTGAACAATCTTTAGTGTTTATCGACAGGATTAACAGGATTTTTTGGATTTTTTATTTTTCTCAGTCTCCAGACGAGACTGAGAAAGCACAATCCCGCCCAAAGGCGGGAAAAGGGAACCTGGCTTCCAACCTTTGCCATCTTTAAGCTAAGCTCTTGCCGCTATTAGTCCAATTAGTTCCCTCGAAGAGGGTTGACACTTTTTGCCTTTCTTCAGGAAAGGCAAAAAATATCCTGAATATCCTGTAAATCCTGTCTGATTTATAGTCTTTTATTAACGCCTGAAACGGCATAGCC
>JAPVVG010000210.1 GCA_028571455.1 Desulfobacteraceae bacterium
AAAAGATATTTTAGCGAATTCCGGACTTGCCGGCATATGGTTTAAAGAATATCTTGGGAATAATTCTATCGCAAAGATAAAATGTAATGAAAAAAAAGGGCATATTGTAACCTCGCTGGCAGCGCATGCTCCACATACCACGGCCCCTGAACTTCTCGTAAATTTAAAAAATGTTGCCAGAAAAAATAATCTTCCCCTGTCAATACATGTTGCAGAGTCGGAAGATGAAATCCACTTTTTATCAACAGGAAAAGGGGAATGGGCGGATTTTCTGTCAGAGAGAGGGATCGACTTTTCAGGCTGGGGCTTGCCCGTGGAAAGCTCTGTAAAATATCTTAACCGCTTAGGGCTTCTTGATAAAAAAACACTAACTGTCCATCTGATACATGCTGATAAAGATGACTTTGAGATACTTCTGCGTTATAATGTTTATGCATGCTTGTGCTTCAGGAGTAATCATTATCTTCATCAAAGACTGCCCGACCTTACAGGGATGCTAAATGCAGGATTAAAACCATGTCTTGGAACAGACAGTTTAGCCTGTGTGGATTCATTAAGTATGTTTGACGAAACACCATTTATATCCAATGCATTTCCTCTGGTTCCGCCGTCTGAAATATTAGCGATGGCGACAATAAACGGCGCTAAGGCCTTAAGCGTTGCAGACAGGTTCGGCACACTCGATCCAGGGAAAAGCAGCCTATTTGTTTATGTGCCGGTGAATGTTACAAACAGATCAAGTCTTCTGGAAGCAATTGTAAATGCGGACTTTACGGGAGATTGTAAAGTAATCAATCAATAAAAATCATGAAAAACAAATTTGAACAATATCATCAACAATCACCGGTCAAGATCGGACGGATAAGCTATATAAATGTTGCGCCAATATATTATGGGCTTGACAAGGGGCTAAAACCTGCATGGCTCAAGATGGTCACGGCGCCCCCGTCGGTTTTAAACAACATGATGGCAAATGGAGACATTGACATAAGCCCTATCTCTTCTGTGGCTTATGCGCTTCATCAAAAGGATTGGCTGCTGCTGCCCGATCTTTCAATCGCATGTTCTGGAAAAGTAATGAGCGTTATCCTTGTCAGCAGGTATCCGTTTGATAAGCTTAATAATAAAAGGATAATTCTAATCGACGAGTCAGCTACCGCTGTTGAGCTTTTAAAGCTTCTTTTCATCATAAAAAAGGCAAAGCCGATTTTTGGAATCGGCGCGATCCAACACCCCTGCGATATCCCAAAAAATGCAGATGCAGCCCTTATCATAGGGGATGCGGCGCTCAAGGAAAAATGGAGCGATCACTATGATTATATATTGGATCTGGGAAATATGTGGATGGAATTAACCGGTCTTCCCTTTGTATTTGCCGTGTGGGCCGTACAAAAATCATTTGCGCACAAAAGGCCGGAAGTCCTATCTGCAATAATTGACCTTCTTCATATTTCAAAAAAAGAGGGTAGCCAACATCTCGGACAGATCGTTGAATCAGCTTCATCAAAGCTTAAAATCAGTCTTGATATGTCTAAAAAATATTATAACAGACTGTGCTGCGATCTTGGGCCAATGCAAATAAAAGGGCTTGAAAGCTTTTTCAGCAGCCTTTACAAGGAAAAAATACTTTCTAAAAAGGTGAGCTTGTCTTTTTTTAGTCGAGTGGTCGAGTGGTCGAGTTGGGGAACAATTACTGATAATTGAAACTTCCCGCAGCAAGCTACGGGGAATGCGCTTGCTTTTGCGGTTCAACACGTTAGAATCCGAATCAGTATTGACTGCCAAATTTTAAGGCAAAGTCTACTTGCTTGAATAATAACAACCACTCGACGACTCGACCAATTTCCCACTCGACTAATTTCCCACTCGACCACTCGACTAATTGTGAGCGAAGCGAACTAAGTTTTACACAAAGACAGGCCTTTTGCTTTCAGGAAGCATTCCTCTATCCCTTGCCATTTCAAATAAGGCCTCGATAGCCTCTTTTCCTTGTTCTCCGATCTCTACAGTAAACTCATTAACATAAAGATCTATATGCCTGCGAATCACGGCAGATGACATCTCCCCGGCATATTTTTTAACATAGCCATCTGTCTCGGTTCGATGTTTAAAGCCGTATAGCGCGCTTTCCCGTATGGCTGTTTCCACACTTCGCGCAATTTCAGGCGCTATGTCTCTGCGTATTGCAATCCCTCCAAGTGGAATGGGAAGAGATGTCTTCTGCTCCCACCACTTTCCAAGATCGAGAAGAGAAATTAAGCCATAATTTTTATAGGTAAACCTGCCTTCATGAATTATCACCCCAAAATCCAAATCTCCCCTTTCAACTGCAGGCATAATCAAATCAAACAGCATGGGAACAACATCCGGCTTTTTAGAAAGATAAAGACCAAGAAGCATGCATGCAGTTGTCCACATACCGGGCACTGCAATCTTTTTTGAATCGATCTGATTTAGATTAAAACCCGGTCTTGCCACAACAAGCGGCCCGCAACCCCTGCCTAACGCAGATCCGCTGCGAAGAACTCCATATGTATCAAGCAAATGGCCTATAGCGGCAAAGGATAGTTTTGATATATCAAAAACCCCTGCCCTTGCCTGCTGGTTAAGTGTTTCAACATCTGCCAGCTCTATCTTAAATTGAAG
>JAPVVG010000211.1 GCA_028571455.1 Desulfobacteraceae bacterium
AAATGGTGCTGATGCCTCCGTTCTTCTGCCAGCTATTCCGTCTACTTTTTTCACCCACCCAGAATCTGGATTCGGACTGTCCCTGAATTCTATTTTTTCTTTAAAATGATGACGTACCTGCTGGTTACACCGATTATTTTTCTCTTTTGCATGGCGGATACTACATTTGCCTTAAAACGCTCTGAGGAGAGTGGCGCCTGAAAAATATGGATTTCCTCCCAGCCGCTTTGATTTAGAATCCAAAGGTAATCATTGATTAAGATCGAATTCACCCGGGTCTCATTTTTGGCAGGGGTGTTTTGGAAATCGCGCCCGCCCGCCTCGCCTGAGCGAAAGCCTATGCGAGAGCGACCCGCCTGCCGTGCATTAAAAGAGACCATATGCATCTTTTAATTATGTTCATAAAAACAAAACGGCAACGCCAATTCATGCTAAATAAAGGCATTGCGGGCAGGTGGCGGGCAGGTGGCGGGCAGGCCAGTCGTCTCCGAAACGTTTATCACAATCATTCCAGTTCCACAGATCCCATGTCCGCAGTCCCCAGTTAACCGCCTTGAATCTATCAAGATCGTCTTTCCCTTCTAATGCAATAGACCAGACAAGGGGTTCTGCCCACCCATACTTTTCACTTTTCAGCGACTTGAGGAACTGTGAAGCCCTGCTTCAATTCGGTATTTACCGGATTTGGCAACACTGCCATTTTGGGTAAATGGTTAGAAATTGTCTGTTGCGGCACACCCAAACACAATGCGATACGCTCTTGGGGAATCCCAAGGCGGCGCATATGAAAGATCTTTAAATCTAGCTCGACCTGGGTTTTTGCTCGAAGATCGGCGATATAATTATCCACCGTTCGTCTGGATCGACCGATTGCTTTTCCAATTTCGGCAGAAGACAATCGGGCGTTTTTCTCATACGCCCGACGGGCAGTGTTTCTTGCCTCTTCTTCGGATAACTGGGGGGGGGCCGATGGCCTTTTTAGCCGCATAGAGCAGAGGATCCAAACCATCCAGCGTTATAATGTGGACCGGTATTTCGGTTGCGCCGATCTCCTTGTATGCATGCCAGCGATGTGCCCCGTCAAGGATGCGGTATTTTTCAATATAATCCGGATGAATCTGCACCTCAATGGGATCGATCTCAAAACCATCGCGCATGTTTTCGGCAAACATCGAGACACGCTTTAAAGAAACCCCTTCCCGTGGGTATATGTCCTCATCCAGGATTATTTGTGTAATGGGAACTGTGCAGGCTGTTTTTGCCATGATGCCACTTTCTGCAATAATCAGGTTTAAATTGATGCAAAAACGCAAGAACTAAGGTTATGATATGACCATATCAACAGATAAAATAGAAAATTATAATTTTAGGATGTCCCGGAAGTTCCTCCTAAGTTGATAAGTTGAATATGTCCCGAAGTGCCCAGATTAGTAAAAACAGGCAGGGGAGAGAACTGTGGACTGTCGTAGCATTTTTGATTCGGTATTGGTAAGACCAGCGCAGTCTGCCGCTTTATCCCAATTTGTTCTGACTGTTTCCGCTAACTCTTCCTGAATGCTCTTTGCCTCTGAACGTGATACTCCAAATTGTTCCGAGAGGCTCAAAGCGTTACGGAGTGTGCTTTCCCGACCTTTATCTCCAACTATCATTCCTTGACTTGCTGTTTGCCCGGTACGTAGCATGGGGCATATATCATAAGCTGGTGTCAGTCTATATTGATGCCCGTCCCAGAAAAAAGCGTGGTTACGGGCGTGATCATCGGTATTGCCGACAAGAATATTGAAAATCATGCGTCGATAAAGCTGTTGTGCATCAGCAGGGTAATGGGCGCCAAAACGGCGGATAAAAGATGCTAATTCAGGATAAGAAGCCAGGACAGCTTCGGACTCGTGCAACTGTAAAGCGGTCAGACCGCTGATCATGAAACGCCTCTGCCATTTGTCGTTGAAATTTTCCCGATCAAACCGTTTCACAAGCAGCACATCTTTCCCCAGTATTTTAACCAGCTTTATTGCAGGCACCTCAATGCCGCATTGACTTGCCAGACACGTTGCTGCGTACTCGCTTTTCACCACATGATAATAATCTGTTGTTGATGAAAATTTGGCTATCCATTTGCAAAGCCCATCATTCAGCAGCGCCTTGGGCCTGGCGCCGCCTACGCTGGAACCATGCAGCAAAGCATTGCCAAGGGATTGGGGAATGGCCTGCCCGGTTTCAAGTCGTTCTGAGGCAAGAAGCAGGTCTTCAAGAGTGGCTTGCTGATCAGCTTGACTTGCAGGATGGTCTGTCGATTCAAGCCTGACATCGAGAGCGCCTATCCTGTCACTTCCTGCCCGCAAAAGATAATCAAGCTCCGTAAGATTCCGCCCGCCTGACATGTACATCAAAACCCTGCGCCCCCAGGAATCAGGAGCTGCATCTCTTATCACGCTGTGCGTTTCTCCGAACATTGGAGTAAAAACACCTTCTTCAAGGGGCAGATCTCGAGGCTCAAGCGCTATGGCATTTTCCCTTTTAAGATAGCTGCGGCCATAAACAAAGCTATAGACATCATTATCACGCTGAAGTTTGCCACAGACCACCGGCTCATTTGCGCCTGGCAGCCATATCCAGAGGTATGCCTCAGAAATCATTGTCTATTATCTTCTTTTTATGTCGTACCCTGCTTGAAAGATTTTTTTTGAATTTTATAAGCAGGTCACTCATCACTGTATCACTTCTTCCTTCATCCATGACTTGCCATGTCAGGATCGGCAAAGCAAGAAGCCAGGCCGCGGTAAGGTACCAGCCGACCGCTACTTCTGATGCTCCTTTTTCCATGCGCACAACGGTCATCCTGCCAATTCCGATGCGCTGGGCCAGCTCCTGCTGAGTCCATTGTTTTTCTTTCCTGGCACAGGCGATAAGTCCGCCAATTTCACGGAGCGATTCCTGCACGCTTAACGGAAGTTTTGTTATGTTTTTTGTCCTTGCCATATTTATCTATACATAAATCTTTAATTGACTTAATAATCTATATGTATATCTTTTTGTTGTCAAGGAAAGAAGTTCGTTAAAGGTGGAAGGAACTTAAATTGGAATGATTATTTCTTAAAATTTCAAATCTATAAATGTAAAGGGCTCCGAAGCCTCTAAGGCCTGACCCTAAATCCTCTTAGAGTGCCACAGTTCTTCTTTGAGCCGCTCAAACACGTTGAAGACGATCGGGCAAACCGAGCAGTTGTTCACCACCTGGATGAGCCTGAAGACGAACTCGTCCTTGTGCAAGTGCGGGAACGAACGGCAGTCATCAGGACGTGCATCGTAGACCGTGCAGCAGTTGTCTCGGAGGAAGGGGCACGGCTTCTGCCGGAAACAGTATGCATCGCCGTTTTCGGTCGGCCGGAGGTGCGCGGCGGTCAGTTCCAAAGGCGAGATCCCGATGCAAGTCGCCAGCCGCGTCACATCCTCCTCCGAAAGCTTCGGTGAGACTTCCTTGCAGCAGTTTGCGCAGGTACCACAGTCTATGTGCCGGGCGATGTCTTTGTAGTGCCGGTGAGCAATGCTGTCCAGTTCCTTGACAGACAGATCAACGCCCTTGAGAAACGTCCGGAACCGCCAATTCTGGTCTTCTTTGGTCTCAGCAAGCTTGCGCACTCGCTCGATGTCGGTTTCGATGTGCATGAATCACTTTCGTGCAGAACCCATTTTTGAAGAACGATTTCAAATTTACTTATTTATGGATGTGCCGCAAGTCTATTCAGTTTTAAGCTATTCCCATTTGGCCGATTTGCCAATATTGGCATTTTGACCAAATAGCGATGGTTTTAAGCATGTAGCACGGATAATGCCCCATAAAAAAGCTATTTACCCATTTTGCCAATGCTGGCTTTTTCGGTAAAAGGGTTATGAACTATGCATTTGACACCCATGATGCTTTTGAGCAATTGCTTTTTGGCGGATTTGGCAGCGTTGCCATTTCCGCCAAATGCCTATGAAGTTGAGCACTTTCCATAGATATTATTTCTCAATAAATTATCATTTAGGAGATTTGCCATTGTTGGCTTTTCTCCTAAATGTATTTAAA
>JAPVVG010000212.1 GCA_028571455.1 Desulfobacteraceae bacterium
CCCCTCCCCGCTCCCAGCTCGCAGCGACCAGAGGCGGCCGGCCGGGTGCCCGGGGCCGGCTCGCAGCTCCGAGGTCAGAGGGCTGAGGTCAGCGGTCAGAGGTCGGAGGTCAGAGGTCGGAGGTCGGAGGGCAGGGATCAGGGGGAAATATGTCATCTTTGCCATGCTGCTGTTTTTTTGTTGCAGCAGTGTTGTTGCAGCAGTGGATGTAAATGAGCTGATATTTCAGGGGGCTGACTATCATTACAAGGGGGATTTGGACAAAGCTGTAAGCAGTTTTGAACAGGCAGTAAAACTTGATCCTGAAAATGAATATGCTCACAACCAGCTTGGCATCCTGTATGGGAAAAAAGGCAAGTTTGACAAAGCTTTCAGAGAATTTTTAACTGTTGCAGATATAGACAGGCAAAATACTTTCGCATTCTTGTGGCTCGGTATTCTTCACCTGCGTAAAGGGGAAATGAACCAGGCCTTTGAGATGTTTAATAAAATAATTCAAATTGATCAGAACAGCGCAGACGGCTACTATTTTCTTGGAACTATCTACAATTTCAGACGCAATCCTGTTATGGCAATCGAATATCTTAAAAAGGCAAGAAATGCCGATTCCGGAGAGGCAGACACCCATTTCAGGCTGGCAAAAGCCTTTCATAATGCGGATATGATTGCAAACGCATTGCTTGAATACAACAGGACGATCGAAATCAAACCTTCATATACAAAAGCGCTTAATGAAATAGGGTGGATTTACTATAATACAGGGAAGAAAGAGGCAGCCATAAAGCAGTGGGAAAAAACTCTGAAGATAAACAGCAATGACAGGGATGCTATTCTTAACCTTGCCAAGGTTTATAATGATTCTGCGTGGGATGCTTTTACATCAGGGGAAAGAAAGGACGCCTTAAAATACTGGCAAAAGACTCTTAACATAAATCCAGGCAATAAAGCAGCAAAGTATTATTTGAAAAAGTATGATGCACCTGCAAAAAGGACTTTTTACAGGTGATTGCGAATTTAGGAATTTAGGAATTGCGAATTATTTAAGATCGGCTATTTATTCTTTCAATATTCAATCAACAATCAACAATCCAGTAAGGAGGTATTATGAAAAAGTATGCAATTTTAGCAATAGCGTTTGTTGGGCTGCTTATTCTGCCCGGTTCTGTTTATTGTCAGCAATGGCAGGATTTAGTTGAACAGATAGCAACTGGCGACATTAACTGGACAAAAGGGGTTGTTCAGGCAAAGGGGATCGGAGCTCCGCCTGAAAGATATTACGGCAAACCTCAAGCGCGTCCCATGGCTTTAAGAGCTGCAAAACTGGATGCTATGCGCAACCTTCTTGAAGCCACAAAAGGGGTGAGGATCAGTTCAACAACCCTTGTCAAAGATTTTGCGGTCACAAGCGACATCATTATGTCCCAGATCGAAGGAATGGTTAAAGGGGCTCAGGTAGTCCATCAGGAATATATGTCGGACGGCACAGTTGAAGTTACCATGCAAATGAGCCTTATGGGAGGTTTTGCTCAACTGATTCTTCCCATGGAAATCAAGCAGGTTGAATCGATCAGGCCTGTGTCGCCCGTTCACAAAGAACCATTACCCCCAATTGTTGAGCCCTCAACTCCAGCGCCAAAACCTGTATCAGAGGTTTTCACCGGCATGGTAATCGATGCAAGGGGCATTAATGCAAGACCTGCCATGGCGCCAAAAATTCTTAACGAAAACGGCGAGGAAGTTTACGGATCAGCATATGTAAGCCGTGAGTTTGCTGTGCAACAGGGAATGAGCGGATATGCGAAGGATCTTACAGCCGCTCAAAGCAATCCAAGGGTTACAAACAGCCCGTTGACCGTTAAAGGGCTTAGAACTGAAGGACATGGCCGTTCCGATATAGTTATAAGCAATGCAGATGCTTCCAGGCTTCGAAGCGCTTCAGAGCATCTTGCATTCTTGAAAAAATGCCGTGTGATGATTGTGGTAGATTAGCGCCCTTCGGGCGAGCTGATAGCTGGTAAGCTCAACAGCTTAATAGACGTCTCGGAATTTCTACCACTAATCAACCACTTGACCAATTGTGAGCGAAGCGAACTAAGTTCTTTACAAAGGAGGAATCATGTTTGATAGAAAAATATTTATTATACTGGCAGCTATCAGCCTGCTTTTCTTTTATGCATGCGGACCAAAGCCGATGGCCCCGAAAGCTGAGCTGGATACGCCGGAGCACCATGTTGCCAACGGTAATAAGCTGCTGAAGGCAGGCAAGATTGATGTGGCATTTCGTGAATTCAACAGAGCAAAGGAATTGAATCCGAAATTTTCACCGGCTTATGTCGGCCTCGGCCTCGTTGAGGGGTTAAGAGATGATTTTAAAAACAGCCTTAAAACCATGAAAAAGGCAAGGAAATATGCCCGGGGAGATGAGCAAAAAATAGCGGTTAATGTGGGATTTATGCGACTTTATATTATGGGCAAGGAAAATGTGGATAAAAACTGGCTCAAGCTGGTTGAAAAGGAGTTTGATAAAGCCGTGTTGATTTCCAAAGATGTTTCTGCACCATATTTCTACATGGGTCTGGCCTATAAAATGTCTTATAAGTTCCGTCAGGCCGCGGACCAGTTTTTCAGAGTACTTGAATTAGACAATGGATATATTGCAGAGGCTGATAAGGAATACGCTCTTGTTCAGAAAATCGAGAGAGCGATGCCGGGTTCAAAAATCGGCAAAAAGATTGCTCTTGTCGAAAAGATTACCCGTGCAGATGTTGCCGCCCTTTTTATCGAGGAGCTTAAAGTTGATGAGATTTTTAAAAAAAGGGTTCCAAAAAAATTCGACACCGCATTTAAAAGCCCGGAAAAGCAATTTGAAACCGGAACATATGTAAAGATTTTGCCTGCAACCGATATCGATGATCATGTGCTAAAAGCTGATATTGATGCTGTAATCGAAATAGGAATCAAGGGACTTCAGCCTTTTCCAGACCACACCTATAAACCGTATCAGAGTATAACCCGCGCAGAATTTGCAATGATGATAGAAGATATTCTTATAAAGCTCACCGGTGTTGATGATCTGGCCACCAGGTTTATCGGCAGTGTTTCCCCTTTTCCGGATTTGAGAAATGATCTTCCGTATTTCAATGCTGTTATGATTTGCACCACGCGCGGCATCATGGTGGCAAAGGATCTCGCGACGGGAGAGTTTGACGCGATAGGTCCGGTTTCAGGCGCAGATGCGCTTTTAAGTATTCGCATGTTTAAGTCACAGATTTAACTACTCAGGTAGATAGGCTGTAGGCATTTAGGCTTACAGCCTAAACAACCTGAATGGTTACAATCCCGGTATTGTCATTGCGAGCGAAGCGAAGCAATCTCATAACACTATTGATAAGCCACGAGATTGCCGCGTCGCTTTGCTCCTCGCAATGACCAAAATTGGGCAAAAGTGAGGGTTATGCAAAGGTCTCAATCCTTACCCCAATTATTAACTCGGAGTATATAATTATGAGTCTTATTATTAATAGGGCGATACCTTTACTTTTTCTTTTTGTTATTCTGTTTCCTTTTACCGTGCAGGCTGAAAATAAGGCGGTTGAAATTGAACCGCAAAAGCGAGCGCATTCCCCGCAGCTTGCTGCGGGAATAGCGAGCGAATCTGAAAATAGCAAACTTCCTTACGGTCGAAGATTCCCCGCAGCTTGCTGCGGGGAGCTTCAAATAAAAGGTGATATGGCGGAAGTTACCCTGGTTGAAGGAAAGGCTGAGGTGATTAAAAAAGGGATAATAAAGGCTCAACCTCTGACGCGTGGAGATTACGTTGCCCATGGCGATAAAATCAGCACAAAAAAAGGCTCCCGAATAGAGCTTAAGCTGCCTGATAACAGCCTGATACGTTTTGATGAATTTACAACCTTTGAGATTGTATGTGTTGAGTTCGACAAAAAGACAAAGCAAAGAAATATAAATGTAAGCATGGTGTTAGGAAAAACATGGGCAAATGTATCAAAAATTTTCGGGCTAAGGGGACGTTTTGCAGTTTCAACAAAAACGGCTGTTGCCGGTGTGCGCGGCACTATTTACAGGGTAAATGTTGAGGAAGACAACTCTGTACTGGTTAAAGTATACTGGGGCGAGGTCGGAGTAAGCAGCGCTCCAAAGCCGGATACTGCTTCGCAATCTCAGCAAATCATGAAACCCACCAAAGTGCTGGGGCCGCATCCGGTTGCCGGGCCGCATCCTGTATCAATGGAAGAATGGACATATATCGTAAAGTCTATGCAGCAGATCTTTATCCGGCCTGACGGCACACCCACAAAACCAATGCCGTTTCTTGCCAGTGAGGATATAAACGACTGGGTGCGCTGGAACCAGGAGCGGGATAAGGTGTCAGGGGGGCAATAAAATCATCTACCACGCCCATAGGACGTGGTTTGATGAAGACCCCTCGAAGGGGTCTAAAAGCATCGCGATTCCTGTATGATTATAATCCAGTATCAAGAACGTAGCCGTCAAGCTAAAAGGCTATGAACGTCGAACATCCAACATCGAATTTTGAATAAGGTATTCTGCCAATTTATAAACTGGCGGAGCGACCCGCCCGCCTCGCCTGAAGGCGAAGCCGATGGCGGGCAGGAGCGATTTCATCATTCGATGTTCGATGTTCAACGTTGGATGTTCGATGTTCAAAAAACGCTTTACTCTGCCGTTCAATATTCTCGCCGGAACGGTAAAACCTTTTAGGATCGCTCGGGCATAGCCCGAGGTTTAATTAAGGACAATTATTTCTTATAAAGTCCCCCTTTGAAGGGGGATTCAGGGGGATGTAATAACATGCAAACTGAGAGTATAAAAGAGAAAGCCTATCACATATTGGACAATCTGCCGGACAAAGCAACAACAGAATCACCCGACGTTCAGAACAAATCGCTATTCATCCCCTTTCCGGCCGTAAAGTACCGGAATATGAAGCCGAGGACATCCGGGAACTGATCGAAAAGCCATATCGGATCATTTACTGGATTAAACCAGATCAAATCGATGTGTTGGCGGTCATTCACAGTGCACGTTTGCTGCCAGATGAAATGTAAAAACGGGTCTTATTTTAAGGCGCTACTCACGCAAACCGATGTGTTTCAATTAAAACTATGTCATTTGAACAATACAAAGAAGCGGGTGATGGATTTTATATTGGTGCTAAGCTTGTTTCTGAATATATGAGAAAAAGCTATCATGGTTTGCTCAAACATATAATAAATCCATCAGATAGAGATAAAAATTTATTGGGGATGTATATTAGAGCAATGGCATGGATGAGTACCATTGCCATCCTAAATAAACCAGAATATTTCCAAGCAATTGTTTCTGGGAATCGAGCACTGTTAGAAATTTTTGTTGATATGTGTTTGCTCAGTTACGACAAAACCGATTCCTCTATTTTGAAAATGAATTGGTGGGAAAAATCTGCCAAATATAAAGCAGCAGAAACCCTTGTTAATTTTTATCAGAGGATTGGCGAAGCTGTGCCAGATGAATACCAATCAGAACTGGACTTTGTAACAAAGAACAAAAAAGAGATTGAGACGAAGAGGCTTGAGTTATGGCCAAATAAAAAGAATACATCGAGACACCCACAAAATAGATGGACTGGCCAACCAACTTTGTTTGAAGATATCAAAAAAGTTGATAAACATTTTGGAGCCTTAATAAAAGAAGAGCTTGGTAAATCATTAACTGAGTTTTATAGAACTGAATATAATAAAATGAACTGGATGATACATGGTTCTGCATTAACAGGGATCAGGAATTTTTCTACAGAAACATTTCACTGCCTTTGTGCCCTTTCATATGAACTCTGTTCTGATTTGGCTATGCTTTGTATCAAAATCATCTTTTTCGATTATCATTTTATTACTCATTATCCAGATTCAAAAAAAGATTGGGAAGAATTAAAAAACAAAAGGATTTTATCTTTTGGTAAAGCTTGTGGTTGTATAGACACATAATCGGGTAGCCGGGGGTTTTCCTCCCCCAGCCCCCACAAACACCCCGCATGCGGATCCGCATGATTAGAAATAGCAGGTTTTTAGGAGGCACGATTAAGGCAAGACATCATGCACCACAGCTATCACTCAAATCGAATAGTCTGAAAGGGGATATTATATGTTAAAAAAAGCCCTCTTTTTGTTACTTGTATTTATCCTGATCCCCTGTATTTCCCATGCTGAGATAAAAACCTATATCCATACTGTTAAACAATCATTTGGAGGAAGCCAGTCACCGGATGACGCACGGGTTGGGGCTATCGCCAAGGCTAAGCGTGAAGTCCTTGAAAAGGCAGGGACATATCTGGAAAGTTTGACCATCGTAAGGGAAAGCGTAGTTGAAAAAGATGAAATCATTGCTCTTGCCGCGGGTGTGCTAAAAGCAGAAATTGTATCCCAAAAGAACTTTTCAACAGAAGATACTTTCGGAATTATTGTTAAGGCAAAAGTAGATGTCGATACAAGCATTCTTGAAGAGCGGGTAAGAAAATTGCTTCAAGACCGCAGCCTTTTGGAAAAATACAAGGAAAACCAAAAACATGAAAAAAAGCTTCTGGCAAGGATCAAAGAGCTTGAAAGAGAAAATCAAAGACTAAAAACCCTAACGCCGAAAGAACAGAAGCAGAAAAAGGAAATACTAAAAAACCAGTTCAGAAAAGCGACGCAAGGCTTGACCGCTTCTGAATTAATGAATAAAGCCTTGGATTCTTGGAGAAACGGGAAATATACAGACCCAGACAAGGCGTTAGAGTATTTAAACGAGGCGATTAGTCTGGATTCAAACTACGATGATGCCTATATCAACCGAGGGATCGCCTGGCATGTCACAGGCAATTATGATCGCGCTATATCGGATTATAACAAAGCCATTGAATTAAATCCAGGATACGCTCTTGCCTACTACAACCGTGGGTACGCCTGGCATGTCACAGGCAATTATGATCGCGCTATGTCAGATTTTAATAAAGCCATTGAATTAAATCCAGGATACGTTGATGCCTATAACAACCGTGGGTACGCCTGGCATGTCACAGGCAATTATGATCGCGCTATGTCAGATTTTAATAAAGCCATTGAATTAAATCCAAGATACGCTCAAGCCTATAACAACCGAGGGATCACTTGGGCTGACAAAGGCAATTATGATCGCGCTATATTAGATTATAGCAAAGCCATTGAATTAAATCCAAGATACGCCCAAGCCTACTACAACCGTGCTATTGCGTATAAATAATTTGTAACTTTCATAAGTTGTGGCATTTATTTTTTTGTTAGTAATTTCGCCAAGTTTGATCTTTTAATTCTGAACTGAAAGTAAGCCAAAAATGTGTTTTTTAATTCTTAAAATAGATATGATCTTGATCATCTATAATCATGTAACAA
>JAPVVG010000213.1 GCA_028571455.1 Desulfobacteraceae bacterium
ATAAACGCAGTGTGTAAGTTTTATAATGTTAGCAGCGATGAGCTGTATAGATCAAGAAGAGGGCGGTTTAATGAACCAAGGAACGTAGCCATATTCCTAAACCGAAAACTAAGATGCGACAGTCTAAAGGAGATAGGCCGCAAGTTTCAGATGGAAAAGTATAGCTCTATAAGCAGTGTCATCGAAAGAGTGAAGAAACAGATGCTGACGGATTCAACCCTTAAGAGGCGTGTGGATAAGGTAGCTGAGAAGGTGAGCAAGAGTCAAGAGCAGACTTGACCCCAGCTTCTAGACCCCAGCTTCACACAAGAGCAGACTTGACCCCAGCTTCACAGACCCCAGCTTCACAGCTTCAAAAAAAGCAGAAAGGGCTCTTGCGAGTCGATCATCATTGAAAAGGTTCGCCTCTATCGGTTCATCAGCAAAGCCATCGGAATATTTGGACAGCCATTTTCTAACTTTATACAGTGGTTTGTTGTCGCATATGATATTTGCTGTCAATACGCATAAGCTTTCAGCATGATCAGCGAGGCAATCCGCTGCTGCTGCCGGGACATATTTTTTAAACAAATTAAACAGGTCAAGTTCATCCATGAAATACTTGACCATCGGTAACACATCTACTTGGTTGAACCGTGCCTCAAATTGCTCCATAGCGCCCCCTATTTGGCTATTTTAGGACGTTATAGAACAATTAAAACAAAAAGTCTAAATTTTTTATTTGGTGTTAAATTAAGCCGTTAGGCACATTTGAGCCGGTATCCAGTATAAAACTGGAAAATTAATTTCCGTAAGTGCGAAATGTAAGATTTAAGGCCTTATTTAACGCAAGATTTTAACGTTTTATATATTATCTCAATATGTCGCTGTGGCCCGACCCCCATTCAAAGTTTAGCTGCAGTTTTTGCAATGCTCATGATGTTGGCCTTTCTTGTCGATCAAATCCAGCAACTGTGCTGCACCCTATTCCGGTCTGTATGGAAAAAACTCGGAAGCAAAAAAGCGTTGCGGGAAAGCATAAAATCTTATTTTAAATGCTTCCTGGTTAAATTAATGGAGGCGATTTTTAAGGCCTTACTCTATGGCATCCGAACTCAGCCTCTGGAACAATTAATTGATATGTGCTTGAACCGGCGATTTCAGTCTCAGCCAGGCACAAAGCGCATTTTCAGACGGCATTTATGGTTTATTTTTGCTTTTTGGAGCATTATTTTACATAACTAACTGGCAATTTGAACGCTGATGAGGATATTCGCTCAAGAATGCTTTACGTCGGGAATTGCTGATTTAAAGATAAGATGAATAAAAAAGTGAAAAACGAATTTGAACAAGTTAATTCACAATTCAAGCTTTTGACACCAAGTCTGATAGCGCATTCAGGATTCCTCCGGCCAGCAAGGCAGAAACAATCATAATAGCGGTAGCTTTGATCAAATCCATAGCACCCAGCTCTTTAAACAAAACGACAAAGGTCGCAACGCATGGAAAATACATGGTCAGCACTACACTGGCCACAATAAGCTGCCCCATATCCAGCCCAAGCGGCAGCAGCATACCAACAGCCACATCTTTTCGCAGAAAGCCTACAATCAAAGAGGCGACCGCTTCCTTTGGAAGCCCCAATACTCCAACGATTACAGGAGCAGCAGCCTCACTGATCCAGTCTATAATCCCCAAAACATACAAAACGTTTACAATGAGCACCCCCAACAATACAAAAGGGATCGCCTCGGTCAAAAAACTTCGTATCCTCATCCATAGTTTCTTTGCCAGGCTCCCAAGATACGGGATCCGATAGGGAGGGATTTCCATAAACGTCTCAGGTGTTTCGCCTTTGAGGACCTTGTTGAGCAAAAACCCCAGCGCAAGCCAAACGATAAAGAGCGTAACAAAATAGATTCCGAACCCCTTGATGCCATAGGGACCCAACAAGACAAACACCATGGCGGTTTGCGCCATACAGGGTATGGCTATGGCCATCAGGGTCGCCGCGATAAAGCGCTGTCTTTTGGTTTCCAGAATCCTCGTGCTCAATGCACCCGGAACATTGCAGCCAAAACCCAGAAGCATGGGAATGATAGCCAGGCCGTGCATCCCAAGCTTATGCAAAACCGCATCGACCAGGGTTGCCAGCCTCGGCAAATAGCCGCTGTCCTCCAAAACACCCAGAGCCAGATAGAATGCAAACACATAGGGCAAAACCATGGCAAACGGAACATACAGACCGGTCGTCAACAGACCCATCGATTGGACAAAATCGATCTTCCCCTCTATCAAGGTTCCAACCAAGACATCATGGATGATGCCACTCCCTCCCAGTACATTGCTCAAACCGGTCACTGCGGGAAGATAGAGTTCAAACAGAGGATCGAACAGGTAGGCAATCAGATTTTCGCCGACAAACCGGACCAGCCAAAAAACAAATGCCAAAATCGATAGCGTGATCGGGATTCCTGTCAGCGGTTTGACACTCAAATCCTCTAATTTTTCCAAAAAAGTATGTTTTTTGAGGGTGACTTTTTGAACTTCTCTGGTAATCTTTCCAATTTCACTCCATCGGGCCTCTTCACTGTATTTATTTGCATGAGCTCTGGCCTCGGGAAGTCTTGAGACAAGCTTTTTTATCCCCTCTGCTGTTACAGCAACCGCTGGTACGACCGGAACATTTAGATGGGCTTCAAGTTTTTTTGCATCGATTTGAATACCCAAATGCCGTATTTCATCCCAAAAATTCAGCACTACAATGACCGGAATATTTCGCTCCAACAGCTGCAGTGTCAGATAGAGGTTTCGCTCCAGGTTGGTTGCATCCACTACATTGACGACCACACCCCCGACTTCAAGCATGCGCACCGCAACCTCTTCCGCCTTTGATGTAGGCTCAAGCGTGTAGGTTCCGGGAACATCGATGACCTCCACCAATCGGTCATCCAATTTCACTTTTCCTTTTTTGAGTTCAATCGTGGTACCGGGATAGTTGGAGATCATGACGTCCACACCGGTCAGCCTTGAAAATATGGCCGATTTGCCGACGTTGGGATTCCCCATTAGAAGTATTTTCATATCCAAATCCTCATGTGTCTTATTCGGCCCCCAAAGACTCTACAACTATTTTCTTCGCCATATTCATGCCAATGGTTGCTTCGGTATTGTCAATTTCGATGACGACAGGACCGCGAAGGGGCTGTGCGGTTATCTTCCTAATGGTTTTTCCGACTCTTATGTTTAGCGAGGCGAGTTTTTTTCGAAACATCCCTCCCCCTTTCAGCCCCATTATGATCGCTTTTTGCCCTGTCCGCAGATCAAACAATGATACTTCCATGCTTTCCTCCTAAGAATTGGTATATTTAAGCACTTTTTATCAGGAATCCATCTCAACAGGTACCGGTTATTGCACCTATGGCCTGAAAAATACCACCCTGACGATATTTTCACCAATCCCTACTTTTTATACTCAATATTCCATTATTTCAACATTCCATTATTCCTTGTAGATTGTATAAATAGACGGCCGCCAAAAGCTATCTAATTTCAATAGGTTGTAGAAATTCCGAGATGTTATAATTAGTTAATAATAATGCAGAAATATTTATATGTCCTATCTTGACATCGTTTAAAACTTATTTATCTTTTTTCTCAAAGGAGTGAATAGGCATAGCAACTTTAAAGCCGAAGGGAAATACAAAGTGGAATACCGGTGTCGGAATACCGGTGTCAAAATCTTGAATTGTGAATAAGATATTATATTATTCACAATTCATATTTTTTTCTATGGACTTTATGACCAAGGAATTTGAAACCCTGCGCGACTCAACTACTCTTTTAGCAATTGCGGATCAGGTCATTCAATCCCCCTATCCCCACTTTGTTGTATTAAATCAGCGAGACGAACTTGCAGGAGTGCTCTCTTTGAGAGACCTTAGAGCATCTCTGGACAAGTTTGAGGAACAACAACGAACAACTACGGCCTCGACTAATTAGACTTATGACTATTTAATCGATAAAGCGTTTTAGCAATTGCAGAAGGCGACACCCCCAGATGACGGCCGGCTTCAGTTAGCGAAACGCCCATGATTTTATGCGTTTCTTATTTTATTTTTGGTCTTTTGCGAAGATCGCAGACATATATTTATATTTCGTCTAATTTTATGAGCTGTTGGAAACCAGGGACCCGTTGATTTTACCAGCGGGTTTTTTAACATCGGGGGATATGCCTTGGTGCGAGGGCGCAGCAGCATGGGTGTGGGTTAATCAAGATGTGCCAAAGTTCACTAAAGTTCCCTAAATACCGATCCGCACTTCATCAAGCAGCTTCCTGTTTTTAGAGGTGTTTTCAGACGTTGACATATGGTATTCTTGTTTGTTAAAAATAACAAAATTGAAGATAATGAAGCAAGGCAAATTTGCCTGATAATCAATTGTTCGGCGAAATGAAAAAATGATTCCCTGAACAGGATATTGAACAAATGAAAAAAACTCAATACTTTGAATATACACGAAAACGACCTGATCGTGCGCAAATCAAAGATAAATGGATAAAATATGTAATCGATAACCCAGAGAAAACTCAAATCCAGTCAGATGGAAGGATTCGGAGATGGGCTAAGATAGCTGAGGTGAATAAATATTTAAGGGTTATTTTATTAGAAGACCGTGAAACGGTACATAATGCTTTTTTCGATAGGTCTTATAAGGAGGATAAGTAATGCGGGTAAAATATTTTTCCGACACTGATACCGCTCATATAGAATTCCTTGATAATGATGTGTATGAAACAAGAGAGATTAGTGAAAATATTTATGTTGATCTAGATCAAAATGGTAATTTAGTAAACATGACAATTGAGCATGCAAAGGCTAATGCAGGGCTTAGGGAATTTTCATACCAGGAAATGATAGTACAGGCAGCATAAGCCCGCCGAACCAGTCACTCCTCAACTTGCCATTCCAGCGAAGGCGGGAATCCAGTCCTTTCAAGCAGTTTCCTGTTTTTAGAGGCGTTTTCAGACGTTGACATATGATGCTCCTGTTTGTTAAAAATAGTAACAAAATTGAAAATAATACTCAAGAAATTAGAAGAGCATTTTGTCGATCCGCATTTCAATTTGTTGATGGTATTTCGACAGATTTAAAGAACATTTGCTTAGCGATTTTCAAGAAATTTTCTTGCCCGATACCGTTTGGAAAGAAATAGGTCAGCACCGTCCGTCTGCTTTAAAAAGAACGGGCCTGTCCCTCCTGGATTCAATTTCTACGGTCTGCAGGGAATACCTGAACGTTATAGTATCCATGTTAACGGCCCATGGTGTATCACCTTTGAGTGGGAAGAGGGTGAGACGCTAAGGGTCGATCTTGAACAATATCACTGAGGTGAAGTCATGGGAGAATATTTTGTTAAGCGTCCTTTAAAACGTCCACCGGTTCATCCTGGTGAGATTTTGCGTGAAGACGTACTTCCAACCCTTGGTCTGTCAGTAAGCGAAGCCGCAAGACGTCTCGGTATTTCTCGGCAGCAGTTACACCGCGTTTTAGCCTGTACTCATCCAATTACAACGGATATGGCGCTTAGGATTGGCAAGTTTGCCGGCAATGGGCCAGGTCTCTGGCTGCGCATGCAGCAAGCATATGATTTGTGGTATGCTGAGAATAGGATGAAGGACGAGCTATCTGAGATTGAAACAGTTGCATCAACTGGATCCAGCGCCCAACAAGCACTTTAACTCAGACCGGGAAAGCAATGCCATTTTTCGCTTTTATCCAGATAGCATTAAATATATCTTTAGAGTAAGATCAGTTAGCTTTCCCGGCTGGTTAAGCGTGGGTTATGCAAAGAACGACTTATGAAAGAACTATCGATATTTAAAAAGAAATATATCCAAAACTCGCAACATAACTAAACTCGCAACATAATGACACAAATTCTTTCACTGTAAACATGATAATCATGCCGGATCAAAACTACTTTGATGTTTTAAAAGCCAAGCTAAGGTGGAGTGGGGCGCAATCTAGAAAATAGCCTATGAAGATATTTATTACAGGGGGATCGGGCTTTGTTGGCGCTGATCTTTCACGTTATCTGTTGAAAGAAGGGCACAAAGTTATTGCAGCCGGAACATCCTCAAGCCATAAACTGGCTAGCCATGAAAATTTTCAATATATTTCTGCCGACACCACTCAAAAAGGAGACTGGCAGAATAGTCTCGATAAGGTGGATGCGGCTGTAAATCTTGCAGGAAGAAATATTCTAAGGCTTTGGACTGACAGTTACAAAACTCAAATCTATGACAGCCGTATTTTGACTACGCGCAATCTGGTCGAAGCCATGCCCGACAACAAGGGAATAACTCTTTGTAGTGCATCAGCCGCAGGATATTACGGTAACAGGGATGATGAAATTTTAAAAGAAGATGCGCGACCAGGTGATGATTTTCTGGCTAAAGTATGCATTGACTGGGAAAAGGAGGCTTTTCAAGCAAAAGCAAAAGGGATCAGGGTCGTTGCAATGCGCTTTGGTGCAGTTTTAGGGAAAAAAGGAGGAGCCCTTAAAAAGATGCTTCCGGCATTTAAATTTTTTGCAGGGGGTCCCATGGGAAATGGGAAACATTGGTTTCCCTGGATTCATATGGATGACCTGATTTCTGCAATTCTTTTCATTCTTCAAAACCGGGAAATAAAAGGACCGGTGAACTTCTGTGCTCCTGAACCTGTGAGAAACATGGATTTTGTCAAAACTCTCGGAAATGTTCTAAGCAGACCCTCTTTTATGCCTGCGCCTGCATTTATGATCCGGCTTATCATGGGTGAACTGGGGGCATCACTTTTAAATAGTCAGAGGTTGATTCCAGATAAGCTTACAAAATATAGTTTTAAATTTCAGTATCCCGATGTTAACAGTGCGTTAAGTGACATATTAAAATGAGGAAACATAATCATGATGAACAGATTGAATTTCTAAAACGTCAGGGCAGGGTAGATACAATGTATATCATATAGATAACAGAGGAATGAGAGCATAATCTATGCATGAAATGATGAACCAGGAACTAATCGTTGTTGTTATGCCAAACGGTTTACTGCAACTGGAATGGACAAATACACAGGATGCTGTCAGCAAAGACAGCCGGCTGTTACAGGAAGAAATATACAAACATTTCACGGCTGATGCCGATTCATGGCTCCTGTTTTTGGGTTTTTGCGATCATCAGGTCTTACTTTCCCCTTCTCTTGATTATTGGCGAAGTTTTACAGAAGTTTTTACAAAAAGATTGAGCCAGACTCCTGATTTGGAAATCCTGCGTCATAAAGTGAAGCTTTTAATTGAAGAAGATGAATTGAGAAAGCATTTAGAGCTGGCCCCGCTGATGATCGGTTCAGAATACTTAAGCGTGGAATTGCTTGGGGATGTATGGAAAAAATTAAACAGTTCTTTTATCCTTGCTATCAAATCCTATGACGGAACTGTCGAAGCTTTTATCAAATCTTACAGCCCCAATGTGCATCTTGTAGGAAGGGTCTTTTTTCATCTTGTGGAAAACAAGAGCGATGATTATCCGTTTGCTTTTATGGCAACCTATTCCACCAGGCTAAACAGGCAGGGACGGTCCAAACATCTCCCGCTCAAATACGCATTGCAGGAATATAAAAATAATAATGACAAACTTCTGGAACTTCTTGCAACAGTGCATATAGCCGAAAGAAAAAGCCCGCTGATTGCAGATCTTCTTGAGACCGGAGAACTGTTTCACCCCCTTGCATGGACAGCAGGGGAGGCATTTACTTTTCTAAAAGAAATTCCTGTTTACGAAGAATCAGGCATTTTGTGCAGAATGCCAAACTGGTGGAAAGGAAACAGCTCGGGCCTGAGACTGAATTTTAGTGTTGGCGATTCCAGACCCTCTTTTGTGGGCATGGATGCAATCTTGAATTTCAATGCGCAGTTATTTTTAGGGGACACGCAGATTACAGAAAAGGAGGCAAGGCAATTATTAGATGAATCAGAAGGGCTCGCCTTTATAAAGAACAGATGGGTAGCGGTGGATCAGGAAAAATTAAAGCAGACCCTGGATGCTTATGAAAAAGCAAAAAAGATGATGGATAAGGAAGGATTGAGCCTGAAGGATGCCTTCAGGATGCAGCTTATGCCTGAAAAATTGTTAGGGATTAACACGCAGGAGATAGATCACGACATCTCAAACGGCAAATGGTTGAAATCGGTTATTCAGAAACTGCGCGATCCTGACCTGATTACTTCAATAATGCCTGACAAAAAATTTAAGGCAAAGCTGAGAAAATATCAGCAGAAAGGATTAAACTGGTTCTATTTCCTGCATTCACTGCAGTTCGGGGCCTGTCTGGCAGATGATATGGGTCTTGGCAAAACAGTTCAGGCGCTCGCATTTTTAAATAAAATAAAGAGCGATTTTACGACATCAGGAAAACAAAATAAGGCCAGCCTGCTAATAATTCCGGCCTCTCTTATTTCCAATTGGGAGAATGAAATCAGGCGATTCTCCCCTGAAATTAAATTTCATATTGCACATCCCGGAGCAGGTCTAAAGAAAAACATCGAACCAAAGAACAAAAAATCATTAGATGCATTTGATCTTGTTATAACAACATATGCCTTGATTCAAAGGTATAAATGGCTCCAATCCTATTCCTGGAACTACGTTATCCTGGATGAGGCCCAGGCCATTAAAAATCCTGGAACAAAACAGGCCAAAGCAATAAAAAATCTCGCCTCTTATAACAGGATCATAATGACAGGAACTCCTATTGAAAACCGGCTGACAGACATCTGGTCATTATTTGATTTTTTAAATCCAGGACTGCTTGGAAATGCCAGAGAGTTTAAGCAATTTGCAAAAGGCTTAAAGGATAACCCTTCCGGCTATTCAAGATTGCGCAAACTCATCAGTCCATATATCTTAAGACGCTTAAAGACCGACAAATCGGTTATTTCCGATCTTCCTGAAAAGGTTGAGATGAAAACATATGCTTCTTTAAGTAAAAAACAGGTCATTTTATATAAGAATATAGTTGAAACGATAAAGCAGACAATTGCCGAGACCGAAGGTATTAAAAGAAAGGGGCTGATTCTTTCTTCCCTTATGAAGTTTAAGCAAATCTGCAATCATCCGGATCAATATTTAGGCACAGGGGAATTTGAAGAAAAAGAAAGCGGCAAGTTTTTCAGACTTCGTGAAATTTGCGAGACAATATATGACAAAAGAGAAAAGGTTTTGATTTTTACCCAGTTTAAGGAAATAACAGAGCCGCTTTGCGATTTTTTGGAAAAAATCTTTAATAGAGAAGGGTTGATCTTGCACGGCAGCGTGGCAGTGGGAAAGAGAAAGAAGATTATTGAGCAATTCCAGAGCAAAAGCTATGTTCCATTTATGGTCTTGTCCTTAAAGGCCGGAGGTTTAGGGTTAAACCTGACAGCAGCAAACCATGTGATTCATTTTGACCGGTGGTGGAATCCTGCTGTAGAAAACCAGGCAACTGACCGGGTATTCAGGATTGGCCAGAAGAAGAATGTTATTGTGCACAAGTTTTTAACCAAAGGCACTGTGGAAGAGAGAATTGACATGATGCTTGAAGAAAAATCAAAATTATCGCAAGACGTTATCGGCAGCGCCGGCGATGCATGGATAACCGAAATGAAAGATGATGAATTAATGAATCTCTTTAGATTGGCATTGTAAAGGAGGGCATACTTTATTTACCAGTTTACACTTTTTTCGAAAAATCGTGAATTATCGAATTGAATGCCGATGTCGAAACTGGAAACTGGAAATTTGAAATTAGGTAACGCATCTACATTTTTATATTTTTTCCAATTTCCAATTTCAATTTTCCAATTTCACTGCCAAAATACAAGATCACCAAAGTGTAAACTACTTTTGACTTATCGCGAAGGATGCCTAAAGGAGCATGAAATAATTATGAGCTATTGGGATTATTATCCGCGTTATGTATCTGTTGCGGAAAAGAAAGCAAAAGCAGCAAAAAAGCTGAAACAGCTTAAAAAGAAAAATCATAATATCAAACCGGTTGCCATCGAAGGAAGCGCTATCGCCAAGACGTGGTGGGGCAAGTCATGGAATCGTAACCTTGAACGGTATGCGGATTACAGCAATCGAATCGGCCGGGGACGAAGTTATGTGCGTCATGGAGCGGTGCTGGATCTTCAGATAGATTCAGGAAAGGTCGAATCCCTGGTTCAGGGAACGAGATCGAAACCTTATTCAGTAAGCATTAAAATAAAGGCGATTAACAAAAATATCTGGCAGGATATCAAGGCCTTTTGCGGGGGTAAACTGGATTCAATGCAGAAGCTTTTGGACGGAAAATTTCCAGAAACACTTGGTGAAATTTTTATGGCGCGAGGCAAGGGCCTGTTTCCCTCGCCAGAGGAAATAGAATTTTCTTGCAGTTGTCCTGACTGGGCATATATGTGCAAACATGTGGCTGCCACCTTGTACGGCATAGGCGCAAGGCTTGATGAAGACCCGGGTCTGTTTTTCAAACTCAGAAAAGTCAGAGTGAAAGATCTGGTAACAGGGGTCGTGGAAGATAAGACCCGCAAACTGCTCGAAAAAGCCAAAAAGAAAACAAAAAGGGTTATTGCAGAATCGGATTTGGCGGATGTGTTCGGTATTGATATGGAAGTCCCCGCAGGTCCCATTAAAGAAAGCGCTGAAGTTACAAAAAAATCAATAAAAAAGAAAAAATCGCCTGGCCTTAGGTCTAATAAAACTAAAGACATATCTGTAACCGGCAAATCCAGGAAGAAAACCGCGGTAAAAAAGGTCGTTTCCAGGGGAAAAGCCAAAATTAAAGTAGAAACTCTATTTGACACGGTTGTCGGCATTGTCAGAAGGAGCAAAAAAGGCGTTACTCTCGGCAGGATTAGAGAAAAAACAGGCCTTGATGATAAACAGATACGAAATTGTATTTACAAAGCTAAGAAACAGGGCAAGATTAAGAACTTGAAAAGAGGTGTTTATGTGTCGTCTTAGGGCTCACGCAAAAATAAAACATCTTGCTTTATTTTCATATTGGGGTAAGAAGAAGACATCATTTTTTCATTGACTTTCGATATCGAATCGGTTGCGATTGCATAACCGCAGTGTTTTTACCACAACACACGATATATACCTCGAAAGGCCACAACTTGCGATTTTTCGCTGGCCCTGAACATCAATAGCTGCGTTGCTCAGGCTTGAAATAGCTTGTTATTCCGCGCCTTCGCGCCTTGCTCTGAACGCTCATTGCTCACCAAAAAAAACGCAATTTATGACCTTCCGAGCTATAGAAGGAGAAATTTAAATGCATTCAGAACATGGAAGATATTTTCGGGTACTGGTAACGACATTAGTTTTGCTATTGCTTGCTTCGCCAACCTTGTTGGCAGACCAAAAGGAGCCTTCAAAGGATACAGTTGCAGTGGTGAACGGAGTAGAGATCAGCCGGGCGGATTTTGACGCGGAGATCAGCCGTGCCAGACAGCAGTTTGCCGGTATGGGGCAACCAATATCGGGCGAACGATTGTCAGAAATCAAGAAGGATGTCCTTGAAAATCTTATTGGCCGTGAGCTGCTCTATCAGACGAGTCAAAAGCACGGAATCAAAGTTGACGAAGCGGCAATCAATAACCAGTTGGCAATGCTGAAAAAACGTTTTCCCAGTGAAGCGGAATTTAACAAGGTCTTGAGTAAAAATAATCTATCTGAAGCTGCCATGAGAGCTCAGCTTGAGCGGAATACGGCTATAAAAGAATTCATTGATAAGCAATTTGTTCAGAAGGTTACGATTTCCGACAAGGAAAGCAAGGCATACTATGAAAGCAACCCGGATTTGTTTAAACAACCCGAACAGGTTCAGGCCAGCCACATTTTGATCAAGATTGATTCTAAGGCGGATGAATCTCAAAAAGCACAAGCACGCAAGAAGATTGAAAAGATCCAGAAGAGACTGCAAAAAGGTGAAGATTTTGCGGCGCTTGCCAAAGAGTTTTCCCAATGTCCCAGTAATGCCAAGGGCGGCGACTTAGGCTACTTTCAGCGTGGACAAATGGTACCAGCTTTTGAACAAGTTGCTTTTGCTTTAAAACCGGGTGTGGTCAGCGATATCGTAGAAACCAAGTTTGGATATCACCTGATTAAGGTTATTGGCAAAAAATCTGAAACCACAATCCCTTACAAAGACGTCAAAGACAAACTTGAACAACATCTAAAGCGGGAAAAAATACAGAAAGAAGTGACTTTACATGTTGAGAAACTTAACGAAAAGGCAAAAGTGGAGAGATTCTCGACGGACGACTTCTGAGTTTCCCCAAGCTGTTCAGCCAATTCTAATAGTCCTTCAGCGCTTGCGCTGATCTGCGAACTGCTTTTTAATGCAAACACTACAGCATTTTATAACAATTCTGGTGCCGCTTGCAACCCCCATGCTTGCAGGGCCTGGCGCCATAACTGCTGTTTTGGTGTGGCAGCAGCGCCCTGACATCCCCATTGGCACGCCCTTATTGTTTATAGCAATTATTACAGCACGCCTTGGTATTTATTTTGTCTTTTATTTCGCAGAATGGATTCGGAAGATGATGGGCGTCGGAGGTATTCGAGTAGTTACACGCCTCATGGGACTTTTGCTTGCAGTCATTGCTGTACAATTCATTGTCAGCGGATATATAGGAATTTAACATGTCTAAAATAGGCAAAAAGATTTTATTCGTACTCCTTTTAATCTTTTTCTGCTCCACTGCTGAAGCAATAAAAGGTCCCATCATAATCAATACCGATGTACTCTCAGGAAGCTGGAAGGCGATCCGATTAAAGAATCTCCCGAAAGATGCGGTCGTGGCTTTGGAAATTAAAAGCGATGGTGAAATTATGGTAGTGCTCGTAGGCTACAGTGATTATCAGAGCTTTCCGAATACCAGCCGCCCTCTGTTTCTGGGGCGGGTAGAAAAAAAATTGTCATTTTCCGTATCGATTCCCGAAACCGGTCACTACTATGTCATTCTCGACAATCGTACCGGACAACGAAAACGAGCGATAACAGTAACAGCGGCGGCAGCTCGGGGTGAAATGGACCAGATAAGCGCCGCTAACGCAATCCTGCGCATATTCGAACAACAGCTTCATCAGATTTTTATTTTCAATCCGTTCCCTCTTGGTGTTGAACGCTGTGATACGTCAAAAGCATTCGCCGACAGATTGGGGATTATCATTTGCGCAGGATATGTGCAGCAACTATACAATCATATCCGTGACAGGCAAAAGGCCCAGAACGCGTTAGGTTTTTCCATATTCCATGAGTTGGGTCGTATCCTGCTTGCTCAATGGAATCACCCGGCCGCAGCCCGGAAAGCCACAGCGGATGAATTCGCCACTGTACTGATGATCATGCTTAAGCAGGCAGAAAAGTTATCTGCTAATGCTGAAAATTTCGCCCAAAACCCCTTTGTTTCAGAGACGCTAATGCAAGTCCTCAAAGATGATCGCCACCCGCTAACCGTGCAGCGTGCCAAAAGGATAAGCGCCTGGCTGAAGGACCCCAGGATTGTTTTAAAATGGCAAACGTTTTTGGTGCCTCACATGCAGACGGCACTACTGAAAAGATTGCAACAGTATCCCACCGCGTGGACAGATCTTCCAATTATCGAAAAGGAACTTGCACTGCGAGCCCTCAAAATTTACCAACCAGGATCTTCAAAGAGCTCCATCCAAAGCACCAGTGAAATTTAGAGCAGTTCTGTTGAAGAGATAGCGTCTGTTCAAAGCAAAAAAAGGAGGGTAGGTTTTTAAGCCCGTTATTTAGTGCCTGAACGAAAACTAGTCAGGCACTATTTATGAAAGGTAACCGTACATTTCAGACCGGCCGGCAATCCGTATTCAGGATTGGGCAGTTCCAGACGCACACCGAATGTGCCGCTGGCAGCATCCACCACCCGGTCAACGATCTTTACCCTGGCTTTATAAATGCGTTCTACCGGTTTTTCCGGCGTTACTTCAGCGTGCATACCGATTTTGATTGTGCCCAACAGTTCCACGGGAACAAAAATTTCAACATAAAGCGGATGAATCTGGGCCAGTTTTAAAACCGGTTGATTTTCAATGTACTCGCCCGGAGAAAGGAATTGTTCCATCACCACTCCCGCAATCGGACTGTAGATGGTCATGCGCTTGACCACCTTAATCGAACGTTTCAATTCCAGCTCGGCAAGACGAATGTTCTCTCTAACTTCTTCCAGGGCCATAAACGCCAAATTACTACTGGTCCTGGCCTCATCCATCTCTTCGAACGGGATCACTTTTTTGTTATACAATTCCTCGTACCGCTTCTGCCTGCGCAGACTAAAATCCACCTGCGCCTGCTTTTCTTTGATGGCGGCCTTCATCTCGCTACGAAAACTAGCAAGTTTCATAGAGGCTATTTCGACGCCAGAGTGCAGCCGTGCCAGCACCTGACCCTTTTTGATCATGTCTCCCCGTTCTACATCCACTGTTTCAAGGATTCCGACAACACTGCTGCCGACATTAACAACCATGGAAGGCTCTATCAAACCATTGAGCACAATGGGCTCGGCACCCGCCAACCCGACTTGCACCGTAATCATTAGCAAATCAAGGATAACTCCGCAGATAACGCCGCGTAGCAACTTCATTTACACATCCTCCTTTTTACCTGTATTTTACTCGGAACGACCCGAAAAAGCAAGGGAGTCGCTTATTTGCTCATCCATTTTAAGTAAATCGTGTCGCATACGGGCGTGCATCTTTTCCGCCTTGCGCTGCGCCAGGTAAAACAGAAATTTGCCGAATATTCGCCCAACAAGACTGCCTGGAAATCTGAAAAAGGCGGATGCGAGCCACCGTAACGGTTTGCCGGTATACACATCAATAATCTCGTCCTCAAGGGAAATAATGGCCTCGGCACTGCCTGGATCCCCCTGTCGCCCGCAACGTCCAAAAAGCTGTCGATCGATGCGCCGGGTGTCATGTCTTTCGGTGGCGATAACATGCAGCCCTCCCTCCTCTGCCACCCCGGGAGCAAGCTTGATATCCGTGCCCCGCCCAGCCATGTTCGTAGCCACGGTAATACGCCCATGTTCTCCTGCCCGGGCAATGATCTCAGCTTCTTCTTTGTCCTGCCGTGCATTCAGCACGCTGTGTGGCAGGCCAGCGTCTTCCAGTAGCCGGTCCAGGTGTTCTGACGCCTCAACCGAACGCGTGCCCACGAGCACAGGGCGACCTTTTTCATTTGTTTCGGCAATGGTTTTTACGGTCTCTTTCCA
Source organism: Desulfobacteraceae bacterium (assembly GCA_028571455.1). Classification (GTDB taxonomy): domain Bacteria; phylum Desulfobacterota; class Desulfobacteria; order Desulfobacterales; family ETH-SRB1; genus Desulfaltia. Next base: position 15,304 of record JAPVVG010000213.1, read on the forward strand.
TTTCCGATTGACAGAAGTATAAACCCGCTCTGGCAAAAATCGTCTTTGCATGGGCCGATTGGTGGGGATGGTCACCACCCGCAAGCGATAAATCGACCAGAGCTCTCCAGCCACCTCACGGGCAGTGCCGGTCATGCCGGCCAACCCCAGGTAACGCCTGAAAAAACGCTGATAACTGATACGGGCCAGGGTTTCCTTGCGCTGGGTGATGTCACACCCTTCTTTAACCTCGATCAACTGATGCAGACCGTGCTCCCAGGAACGGTCGGCCATCAGCCGGCCGGTGTATTCGTCAATAATCTGAACCTTTCCGTCCTTGACCAAATAGTGTTTGTCCTTGTCGAAGAGGTACAGGGCTACTAACGCCTGACGCACCAGTTCCTGACGCTGAGCGTAATTAAGAGGTTGATCCGGATCCGGCCAAACGTCGTCGGTAATGCGCTTTTTCCCGCAATTATTCAGCTCAACGGTTCGCTCGCTGGATATGGTAAAATCTTTTCCCTGCTCGAGTCTTTTACCCATAGCCAGTGCCTGTTGATATACGCCCGAATCATAAAACCCGCCTATTTCCGATGATATAATCAGCGGTGTGCGGGCTTCATCTACCAGAACACTGTCAGCTTCATCAACAATGGCAAAACGCAGCCCGCGCATAGTAAGTCGATTGGCCCGGGAGTTTTCGCCGTACAGCCGCTCAAGCTGGAGTCGGATTTGGCTGGGGCGGTCCCAGAGCACGATCCGGTCGCGCAAGTAGTCAAAGGCCACCTCCTTGTTCGTACCGTAGACCACATCACAGCCGTAAGCGTCACGGCGAGCGTTGGGATCCATACCGTGGATGATGGTTCCGACCGTAATGCCAAGTGCTTTGTAAATTGGTTCCATCCAGTCGGCGTCCCGCCGGGCGAGGTAGTCATTGACGGTGATAATGTGGACGGGAACGCCTCCAAGGGCCAGAGTACAGGCTGGCAGTGTGGCAGTCAGAGTCTTGCCTTCTCCGGTTTCCATCTCCGCCACCATTCCGCTGAGCAAAACCACACCGCCCATCAACTGAACATCCAGATGTCGCATGTCGATGGTCCGCCCGGCAACTTCACGCACCATAGCAAAAGCATGGGCCGCCAGGTCCTGCCGGTAGCCTTGCTGTCTCAGGCGCTGCCCCAGGCTCCGGCCGGCTTCCATAATTTGCCTGTCACTGAATTTCTCGATTTCAGGAGCACAACCATTGACGGCCTCAACAATCCACATAAAGCGACCCGCTCGGGGTCGCAGCCAGGGCGCAAAAACTCCGCCCACGGCAGCGCTAAACAGATCGGCTTTGTTCAGGCGCGGCTCTTCACGCTCCGGATAGATTTTACCGATAATGCCGTATTTGACTGTGACGCTACACATTAAATCTTCTTAAGAACAGTTGTCTGATCAACCGGTACCAGCGGTACACCAGCGGTTCCCGGCCATGATCGAAACGCACATAGACTCGACCACCTATGTTGTAGACCATCTCCGGTGGCGGCAGCACGATATCAAACAAAAACACCTTCTGAAACGCTTTAATACCCTGCATATCCCGAGGATCGATAGCGATTTCGCCGCCCCCTTCCTGACTGAGGATGCGGCTCGGCAACTGATCCGTGGCAGCCGGAACCTCGCGCAGGAGCCTGGCCGGCATTTTACGGGATATCTTTTCCGGAAATCGCACCTTCACATCCAACGTTTTCTGCCGCACAAAATCGACGTCGGCCTGATTCACAACCACCCGGGCAATCATGGCCGAGCGGTTCAGCACATAGCCCAACAGTTCCCCCCGCCGCACAAACTTACCCGCAAGGTTCTCAGCCATCGGTATCACGATTTTGCCGCGGGTAGCGCTGCGAATAATCAGATCATCGACTCGCTGCTGTGTGTCTTGCAGCTCGGCTTCAACCTGGCGGATCTCCACCCTGGTAATTTCCGCCTTAACCCGGTCTGAAAGAATCTGGGTGTCATAGAGGGCGTTTAATTCCTGCATACGCGCTTCCAGCACCCGGATCTCGGCCGGCAGAAACGGGTCGGAGCATTCAATAACCGAAATTCCGGCATCGATGTGGCTGCCCTGAGCAACCGTCAGCCTATCCACAAAACCATCCGTACCGGCACGCACAAATGCACGCTCGGGAATCCAGATAACCCCTTGCGCACGGGTGCCAAGGGGAACAGGAACAAAAGTGACAAGAGCAACAATACCGATCAGAAATAGGACACTGGCTGTAACAGCCCAGGCGCGCCTGCGGCGCAATTTTGGAGAAGTGAACAAAAATCGCACGATTTTACCCAGGGGCATGACAAACATGTTAAAAATTCCCCAGCAGGCAAATAGCACACCAACAAAGAAAAATTTGCCGGCAATGAACAGGATAATACTGGTGAAAATAAAAATCCGGTAAAAGAACGCCGCAATGGTGTAAATCACAAACCAGACACGTTCACCGGGCACGGAAAATGGTGGTTCAACATCTTTTGCTCCGAGCAGATAGCGCTGGAATATGTAGCCGATGTAGCCGATCCCTCGCTGGGCCAGATTCGGTATCTCCAGAAAATCGGCAAGAATATAGTAAGCATCATAACGCAAAAGCGGGTTGCCGTTAAAGAGCAGAGTCGACACACTGGCAATGAGGATTATGTTAAACGCCACCGCCCGGACCGGTCCCGGCTCGATGCTGGTCCAGAGAAAAAGGGCCAGGGCGGCGATAAAAACTTCCACAACCATCCCTGCCGCCCCCACCAGCACCCGCTCCCGCTTGTTGCGAAACGCTGATGCAGCCGAAGCGTCTACGTATGGAATTGGGGTAAACACCAGTAGCATGATGCCCATTTCATGCACTTCCCCGCCCCACACCTTCACCGCAAAAGCGTGGCCAAACTCGTGAAAGGCTTTCAAAAAGGGAAAGACCAGCCAGAGGATCACCAGGTTGCCGGGCGCCAGAATGCGGTCGGTGATGTTTTCGGTCAACTCCGGCCAGTGCAAACCTGCCAGAAAAATACCATACCCTACCACAACCAGCCATATGACGGCCCCGGCCCAACTGAATACGGGTCGTACCAGCGGCAGAAAAAAAGCCAGAATCCGCTCCGGATCAAGTAGAGAAAAACGCATGAACAGCGGACTGCGCAAATTCTGCTTCCACTTGCCGTAGCGCTGCTTTTCAAAACGTTTGAGCATTTCAGCGGTGTCGGGCAAAACATCAGTCTGCAGGGCATTTACGGCATACAATTGGCTTAAAAGACGAATCACTTCTTCCTGGGTCGGAGCATCTTCCCCCAATCGCGCCCGGCCAGCCTCCCAGAGATCCTGTACGCTGTGCTTGCCGTCCATTAGCCCGATCAGCAGATAGGCAGCCGGGGTAAACCTCTGAAAGCGGCCTGAAGCATGGTCCTGCAGCACATACCACAGTTCCCCGCGGTAATGATGGCGGTGAATCTCCACGTGACTCCGCAAGCGCGGATTTAAAGCCGCCACACGGTACCAGGATGGACTGAATAGGGACTCAGACATATGTTTTTTAAGTTAACCTCTACGGGAACCATCGCCACATTTGCAGCCGCAGCCAATCTATAGCCTTGTGAGTCCAGACCCATATCAGCTTCCGACGGTCGATGGTGATCTTGCCGATACCTTCCATACCGGGTCGCAAATGCGACTGGGACTGCACCATATGACCCTCTACCCGAAAGTAGTTGCGACCCTCTTTGGCAATTGATACCGGTGTAATCTTTTCCACCACAAAAGGAAATGCCTTGCCGGGCATTGAGGGCAGCACCAGATCGCTTTTCTGTCCCACAACAATTGCGCTAATATCCAGTTCATCCACCTCGACGATCACCCGGTATTCATCCAGGGGAGCTACTTCGAACAACACCTGGCCACGTTCCACCGGTGCCCCCAGAGACTGGCTCAGGTCACCGCTCATAACAACCCCGTCAAAGGGTGCAATAATCCTGCACCGCGCCATTTGTTCATCTATCAGGGACATCTGTGCGGCGGCCTGTTCGATCCTGGCCATTAAGATATGGATCTGCGCCCGGTCATGTTTGGCCATGGCTTCGTCATACTGCCTGGAATTCTGTTGTTTTTCGGTAAACCACTTAATACGTTCGAGTTTAAGATCCCGATCGTCCAGCAGGCCCAGCATGTCCCCTTCCGTCACTATATCACCGGGGCGGGCTGGCGCCTCCTTGATGTAGCCGTTAAAAGGCGCTGCCACCACCCGCTGCACCTCCCCTTCGATAACGGTAGAGGCTGTCACACGATAGTCAACCTCAAAAACCGTAAAAAAAGCAGCCAGCGCTATGAGAGCCAGCACCACCAGCTTGCGGACCAAAAAGCCCGGACCCAAAAGTCTTTTTAACTGCCGGGCCAATGAACCGGTTGCTTTGTGAATCAGCCAGCGCTCTTCCATCTGTTTGGCTTGCAGGATCGGGCCCACTACCGCCCCGATGGTTTCGCACAGCTCTACCGTTGCCGGATCAAAAGGATTGTCCGCCGGGCGCTCAAGAGTCAGTCCCCCAATCGGCTTTCCTTTAACCTCCAGCGGAACAGTGCATATAGCGCCGGAACCGTGTTGCCGCTCGAGTTCAGCATGGGCGCGAGTAGCCAGTGAGATTGTTTCGGGCGGGGTAGGGTAAACCACCACAGCCTGCTGGTCAATGGCCTCATCCATGGCCGCTTCGATGGCCCGCACCAGGTTGGTCTGCTTTCCGAAGTCGGCGCTGTGGGAAACTGCAGTAACCTTTGTGTGTCGCCCGGAAAAAAACCCGATACTCACCCGGTCGCATTCCAGGCTATTTGCCATCCGGGTAACAAACGCCATGACTGCCTCATGGAAGCGTTCGTTTTCAACAGCGCTGGCCAGCAGATCAAGCGCCGTCTGCAGGCGTTCGCTGACCTTATCCAACGTTGTCGCATGTGTCCGTCGAATCAGCACTTCCAGCCAGCCCGCTCCCCAGTGGAGCTGCCGCATAATATTTTGAACCGCAGTGCGGTCGTGCTCATCGACACCCAGTACAACGGTACCGTGGATTTTACCTGTGACCTCGATCGGATAGGCGATGTGATAATTTTCGGGAAAATGATTTTTAGAGGCAGGGTCAGTGTCGTTTTCAATAAGAAGGCCGCGGCGCTCTTTGAGAGAGCGTTCCGCGGCCCCGGTAAGATGGCGCATATTGAGCTTGGCATCCGGCCATACAGCCACGGGTGTGAAAGGGCCGCTGTCCGGGTTTCCCAGAAGAATCATCGCACAGCATACCCCTTTAAGCATGCGACACTGCAACGGCAGCCAGCTCTGACAGAATGCCTTGGGTGTGGTTGCCCCGACAAACTGTTGCCAGAATAAATTTTCCGAGTCAGCAGCCCGGTTGCCTTTTAAGTCCTCTACCAATCGAAATGCAACTGGTTTTGTTTTGGGCTCCGGTTTTTTTTGCTCCATATTTGTTTCATATCAAACCCCTGGCCATACGTCGAGAACTTTTCTACCAGTTATTTTTTTAAAATCAGGGAAAAACGAAAATTATTGTACCGTCTCACCCTCAGGCCGCCTGGCAATAACTTCCAGTTCACCATAGCGCTTTTCATAATCCTTGAGGACGTTATTCAGTAAAATAGCAAGCCGTTTGGCGGCAAAAGGACTCAAAACCATACGATCTGAGAGCTTAACCTTGACCTCTTCCTGACCGGCTTGCCATGCCTGGTTCATGCCAAACAGAAGAACAATTTCTTCACGACCACCGGCCACGTTGGCTACGTTGGCGTAAGCACTGCGCATATCAGAGTCATCCCACACAATTTTCGGCTGACCGGCTGGCTGGTTGGAGCTGCCAATTGGGGCTCCGGTTTCTTTACCGCTCTTTTCATTTGCCATTCAAATCTCCTTGTTTTGTTTGTGCGTTAGTTAGCTTCATCATCGTCATCAAATAACACTATCTTAATATCATCCTTTGGATCAAATTTATTGTATTTTTTTCCAGTACCATTTGTCAAGAAGTCTGTCAGCCAAAATCTACAAAAAGTCAAAGACCACCGGTAAAACCGGTGGCTTGAAATTGTGAACCGCTCAAAGCGGATTAAAACATGAACCACCTGAAGGTGGTATAGCTACTTAGTCAAACAATTTAAGTTGATCGAGTCTTCTATCCTCTTCCTCTTGA
>JAPVVG010000214.1 GCA_028571455.1 Desulfobacteraceae bacterium
AACTCGCAATCGGACAACCAATAACCGGTGACTATGAGCTCTATGTAATAGGCACTGATACAGGAACTTATACTCTTGAGATTAGGGCTTATGACCCTGAGTTGAATTGTTCCATGAGGGAATTTGAAGACATATCCATTAATCAGGGTGAAATCCACACTTATGGTTTCTACTACCCAAAAACTGTAGGGGCTGATATTTCAATCGGCTTTGATGGGGGAGGTCAACGCCCGAGTGATGTGAACAAGTTTTTGAGTTATATACGTCCTTCAGAGAGGCAAACTACCCTTCCTGCCGGGACTACAACCTATTATATGATGATTAGGTATGGTGATACCATAATACCTTCTACCTTCAATGCAGAACTTAATGGCATGGATATTACTTCTTTATTTAACCCTGCTCCAGGAGGTACTGAGGCAGTGACTCTGAATCTGAGCCAGGGTAGAAACACACTCGTTCTCTCAGTAGATGCAAATCTGACTAATCGAATAGCCGGAGACAAAGATAGACTTGTATTTATAGTCCCTTGAATGCTCTTATGGGGAGCAATCATGAATCAAAATATGGTTGCTCCCCTTTAAAAAGAAAATTGAAATGAAGAAAAAAGTATTTATTCTTTCATTGTTAATGGTCATTGTAATGTTTTTTAATGCCTATGGGGATGATAAATTTCATGAGACAAAAATCGATGGAAAGCTTCAAGGGCCAACGAATAAGGAGAAAAGAAAAGCTTCATCAGATGATAGTGGAGCTATATTCATTTATCTTCACTTTAGTGGTCCTAATTGGCATTACATGTATCCGCGAACGGATCTTCTTATTGAAGATCAAGAAGGATTAAAAACAGGTTATGATCCAATAGCTGGTGTATATTATGATCAAATCCCAAAATCCAGTTATTATTCTGATGGCGTATATGACCCAACAACTGACACATCACGTGAAACGTCAAAAATAATTGAAATTATGCAACCATCAGCTGGAGATTATAAACTCTATGTAATCGGTACAAATACAGGAACGTATAGTCTAGATTTAGATGTTTACGACCCGGAGCTGAATCCTTCTGGAACAAGTGTAAAAGACGTACCCATTACAAAGAATGAAATTCATACTTATAGTTTCTTTTATCCAAAAACCATAGGGGCTGATATCTCAATAGAAAAATGGGGTCAAGTCTACTATTGACCCATGTGAGATAAAATATTAGGTAGGGGGACGTTCGTTCCGAGCGTTCTTGACGGGCTGATTGATTTATGATAGGGGTTGTAGCATGCTGAGATTAGACGCCCCAGGAGTTTTGCATGGTGAATTAAGGTGTAAAAACCGGTTATCAATATTGAAGGGTTGCAAAACAAGCTGGGCACGTTCGGAACGAACGTCCCCCTAACCTTGCAAAGCAGCCCTGCCACAAGTTATGGCCGGGCTGCTTTACCTTCATTCTTCTATATGGCTTTACTTTGAGGGCAATTTGGTCGGGAAATTATCACAGATTCCGTCCCCATTTGCATCCACATAGTTGGGCTTTGCCGCGCCTGCCCTGTTAATGGAACCTTTTCCATCCCTTAGACCTCTGCGAAAGCCTTTACCTTTGCCCTGTTTTCCTGCGGCGTAGCCTTTGCCGTGCCTGCCAATCCTGGTGTCGATATTATCACAAATTCCATCGCCATTGGCGTCCACATAATTAGGCCCTCTCTGGACTGCTGTGTTGTTTGGACCACTTCCATCTTGAGCGCCTTTACCATTACCGGCGTATGCAAAAGAAACAGCCGTCAGCAGACATAAACAAAGAATAAGTACTTTAAATAAACTTTTCATTTTTCTTTCCTCCTTATTGTATTAGAATATTTATCAACCTTTCACTTACTAATACAATCGGAAGACAATTTTTCTTTCACTTTTTTTGAGTGACTACTCACGTAGTCAGGCTGAAGCTGTTTAGACTGAAGGCTGAAGGGGTCAGAAAAGCATGATTGCCGTATTTTCGCTTTTTCCTAACAGCCTAACAGCCTTCAGGCTAATAACCTGAGCAGTTACTTTATATTTATCTATTTCTCTGCGGTCTCCGTGGGCTCTGTGGTTAACAAAATTACCTTTTATTTTTAAGCCTTAAATGACGGTTCCTGCCTTGACCTCTTCGCCCTTTCCATGGCCGGATTTCATTTGCGACAAAAGAGCGTTGCCCCTTCATCTTCCCAAGAATTTTTATCTTTAGACCTTCAGCAGGTTTGAGCCGGCCTCGCCAGATGGTATCAGCAATATCGATTACCCAGTTATTTCCATATAAATCTTTGATTTCTACCTTTTGTTCAGAAACAACTTTAGTAATCGTGCCGGCAAGCAGCCCCTGAGCGGGTGACATCCAGACCTTTTGTTTGCGTTCCTGAAGCTCCCTGTAAAAAGGCAGATTTTCCTGGAATACTCTTTCCAGTCTATCAGGCAAGCCGGTTGAGTATAAAAGCCCGCCGCCAATAATTGAAAGGACGATGCTTAACAATATTATCCATACTGCAGCATATCGGTACCCCTGCTCGGTGCGTCGAAAGTAATAATAGGCAAACCCTGTAAATCCCAGCAAAAAAATCAGCCAGAAAAATGGGATTACCAACAACACAAACTCTGCCAGGCTGTGGCTCAGATGCTTATACAAATCCCATTCAGCGTATCTTAACTGAAATAGAGCAATAGCGCTGGCAACACTTCCAAGCAAAATCGACAGGCCAAATACCGTCCATATCACAGAACGCTTGAGCAGGAAGTACTGTTTAGGATATGGACGCACTTCATCTTTCTTAATTTTTTGGAGAATATCTTTGCTTATATCAGCCATAATTTTATATTACAGACATCGTGACGTGTTGTTTATTTAACGATTTCTTTATCAAGTTGATGACGCCTGACTATTTTCTTGAAACTTGCTTTTGCTCTATTGATCTGTGTTGCCACGGTTCCCGTCGGCTTACGCAAAATATCGCTTATCTCATCATAGCTTTTATCTTCAAGATACCGAAGAACAAGTATCTCACGATATTTATCCGGAAGCTTAGCAAGCGCCTCTCTTACCTTTTCAGCATTTTCGAGGTTTTCGTACGCTCCGTTACTTTCAATCGTATCATGAATAGAGTCAATCAGATTTGCTTCATCGTCAATACTTAAAGGTATCATTGATAAGCGGAGTTTGGTTTTACGGTATTGATTAACAATTTCATTGTGAGCTATTCGATAAATCCAGCTTGAAAATTTCAGCTTGCGATTAAATCCGTTAAGGTTTCGATATACCTTTATAAATACTTCTTGAATTATGTCTTCCGCTTCCTCATGGCTGACTGTTGTCAGCCGTTTAATATAACGTAATATTTTTATTTCATACCTTTTCATCAGGTAATAAAAACAATCCTGATCCTTGAGTGAAAGTTGAACCAGTTGCTCGTCAGGCATATTTTCATAATCATTCATCTAAGATAAATAAATCCTTGGAACACGATCCGATATCGTAGATATAATCTCGTAATTGATTGTATTGATACTTGAAGCTATTTCATCGACAGTTATAGAGGCATCGCCCTGTTTGCCGAAAATTACCACCTCATCTTCAAGCGAAACCTCCGGGATGTCTCCAACATTTAGCATTGTCATGTCCATGCATACACGGCCAATAATCGGCGCTCTGCGACCGCAGACCAGCATATGGCCCCGGGAAGACAGCAGGCGGTTAAATCCGTCCGCATACCCGATGGGCACAGTAGCAATGGTTGTGGCCTTTTGGGTCTCATAGGTAATTCCATAACTGACCTTAAATCCGGCCGAAACCTTTTTTAAATGAATTATCCTTGCCTTAAGCTCCATGGCCGGCTTCAGATCAATCCGGCTTTTATCAACGCCGTCAGATGTGTATAAACCATAAATCGATATGCCTGTGCGAACCATATCAAGATGTGTTTTGGGCATGTTTATTGTCGCCGCGCTGTTTGCAGCATGCCTGACAGGAAATTCCAGACCTTCGCGTTTAAGCTGCTCAATAAAGTCCATAAATATTTCAAGCTGATTTTCAGTATAAGACCTGTCCGTGCTGTCGGCAATGGCAAAGTGGGTATATATGCCGTCAATTTCAAGGTTCTTAAGGCGCGCAATCGATTCTATTTCATGCACAGCATTATCAAAGTCCCGGCTTGATTGCAAAGTGCGGAAACAATCAGGCAGCACGCCGAGTCTTCCCATCCCGGTATCCACTTTAAGATGCACCCTGATCCTTTTACCAAATGAACTCACCGCGGCAGACAGGGCTTGAGCTGTTTTGTATGAATAGACGGTTTGTGTCAGATCAAACTCGACAAGCTCTTTGGACATAGCAGGAGGAGTATAGCTGAAAACCAGAATAGATGCGTCAAAACCCGCCTTTCTGAGTTGAATGCCTTCGCTTGCTCTTGCCACACCCAGAGCCTGGGCGCCGCTTTCCAACGCCTTCCCTGCCACCTCGATAAGGCCATGGCCGTATGCATTGGCCTTTACAACAGCCATAAGGCGAGAATCCGGGCTTGTTATTCGCCTCAATTCGCGAACATTATGTGCTATGGCTTTAAGATCAACTTCCGCCCATACAATAGAATCTTGCAAAAGCCGGCCTCCATAAAAATGTTTTTGTAATAGTTCAGTCTTTTGAAAAAGATTCTGACAGGATAACAGGATATACAAGATTTGTAAGCGTTCACGGAACATTGAAATTAGAAATTTGGCTTTCATGCTTTTGTACTGTTCTTCCCAATTTCCAATTTCAAGTTTCAAGCCGTAAACGGCTACAATAATTCATATCTTTTTTTGTGTCTTAGTGGCTTAGTGGCTGAACCGTCATATATTTTTTAATATTTGACATTAACGAGAAACAACCCGTGTGGGGGAGCTGTTGCCCCTGCGCGGTTTCGATCCCTTGAAACCAGTATTGTTTTCAAATCATCGGGGGTGATTTTACCAAGCCCTACCTCCACCAGGGTTCCGACAATATTACGCACCATATATCGCAGAAACCCGTTGGCCTCTATTTGAAAAGACAGATTGTTTTGATCCGCTTCAATAAGGGTCGCATTTATTACGGTTCTTATCGTGTTTGATCTTGGACTGCCGGAGCCTTCAAATGCCTTGAAGTCATGAGTTCCCGCTATGTGACGGATCGCCGAGCGCATGGCTTCCAAATTGAGTGTTTTGCGTATATGCCATACATAACGCCGGCTGATGGCTGAATGAAGTCTTTGATTTAATATCCTGTAACGATATGTTTTGCTTTTTGCGTCATACCTTGCATGAAATTTATCGTCAACCAGGCAGCATTCCTTTATTACAATATCATCCGGCACAAGACTGTTTAGGCCCTTTTGAAAGGTTTCAGGGCCAATCTCTGTGTTACAGTGAAAATTTGCCGTCTGGCCCAAAGCATGCACTCCGGCATCGGTCCTGCCGGAGCCTATCAGAGAAACCTTCTCGCGGGTCATGATATTAACTGCGTTTTCAATTACTTCCTGAATTGTGCGTCCGTTCTTTTGCCTTTGCCAGCCTTGATATTCAGTTCCGTCATATTCAATTGTTAATTTAAAATTCATAATTTAGGGATTTAGGGATTTAGGGATTTAAGAATTGAATGATGTTGTCACTTTTAATTCTTCAATTTATCAATCATATTCATCCTTTGTGTCTTCGTGTCTTTGTGGCTGAACTATTGTCTAAAAAGTCATTTTTAACGGGGCAGGCGAAACTGAATGTTTTTCCAAAACTCTCACAAATTGACCTGTAAACCCTTTTTTTGCAGATATTCCTTGACCTCTCTGATGCTAAAGATGCGATAATGAAAGACAGACGCTGCTAATAAAATTTGTGCGCCACCCTGAACAACTCCCTCATAAAAATGCTCTAGCTTTCCAGCACCGCCCGAAGCGATCACCGGCAGGTCTACAACATCTGAAATAGCCTTTGTAAATTCCAAATCGTATCCAGCTTGAGTCCCATCACCATCCATACTGGTTGGCAGAATAACGCCGGCGCCAAGTTCCTGACACTGTTTGGCCCAAGCTATAGCATCTTTGTCCACAGGCCTGGTCCCACCGGAGACAACCAGTTCGAATCCGGACGGCATCTCCTTATTCCTCCTGGCATCGATAGCTACAGTCACCTTCTCTGAACCAAAGGCTTTTGCCGCCCGCCTGACCAGCTCGGGGCTCTGGACAGCAGCGCTATTAATAGAAATTTTATCAGCGCCAGCATCGAGAACCATTTCAATATCTTCCAGGGAGGCAATACCACCGCCCATGGTCAACGGGATGGTAATTACCGATGAAACACTTTTAACCCATTCCAGTCTGCTCTTTCGATTTTCTAATGTTGCGGCTATATCCAGAATTGCCAGCTCATCAGCTCCTTCCTTTTCATAAAACGCCGCATTTTCTACGGGATCACCCGCATCTTTCAAATCCACAAAATGTATGCCCTTGACTATGCGTCCATCTTTCATGTCAAGACATGGCATGATTTTTACTATATTCATAATGTCTCCTTTCTTTAAGGGCGCAAAGGTACAAAGGCACAGAGGCACAGAGTTGTCTTGCCTATTTGCTACTTAGTGCCTGAACGAAAACCCCACTTTTTGTCATTTCGACCAACCTGCTGCGACGTGTCGCTATCACGGCGAGAGGGAGAAATCTTAAATTTCAATATTAACAATACGCTAAGATTTCTCCCGGAGTTTATGCTGAGCGAAGCGTAGTGCTCGAAATGACAGGTTTGGATAGTTTTCGTTCAGGCACTACTTAACTTCCTGATTAAACTGCTAAGTATTCGTTCTATCTCTCGGCTTAATTCATATAGCTTATCGAATTCATCTCTGTTCAAATAATACAGGTTCATATTTTCTTTGTGCCTTTGTGCCTTTGTGCCTTTGCCCCTCTGTGCCTACCTGAATAGTTACCACAAAACAATTATATTAGATGTTATATTACGTCAACTTTTATTCTGATTTTGGGCGCTCAATAAATATTGACCTGGAACAACCAGCATGGTATTTATATTCAGAATTATGGAGGGATGGCCGAGTGGTTTAAGGCGGCGGTCTTGAAAACCGTTGAGTGTCACAGCTCCGTGGGTTCAAATCCTACTCCCTCCGCCAGATTTTAATAGTAAAGGATCAGAGGATTAAGGATTAAATGGGGGGGGGTAAAGCTCAACAGCTTGACAGCCCGCATGAAGGGCGCTAACTTGAATAATTTGGAGAGATGGCCGAGCTGGCTGAAGGCGCTCGCCTGCTAAGCGAGTGTGGGGCGAAAGTTCCACCGAGGGTTCGAATCCCTCTCTCTCCGCCAGCAAAATATTTATTCCCTTTACCCATCTTGAGAGTCTAAAGTTCTCGGAAACATGTCTTAAAATCCCCCCGAACCCCCCTTTAGGAAAAGGGGGAATTAGCTGTTAATAGCAACCCTTGTTTGCAATCGAATAGTGTCCAAAAAATCAGCTTTTTTGCTATAGAAATTACGAGGTCTGGCATTGATACAAAACAAACGATTTATGTAAGCGTTCACAGAACGTTGAGATTGGAAAATAGAAATTGGAAATTTGGCCTTCATATTTTTGTACTGTTGATGAACGCATTCAATTTTGGGCCAAGTTTATCAACTATTGCTTTGTATTCTCTCGCGTTTGACTCAGACAAAACTTTTCTTCTGATGAGTTTTCGCAACCATGATTTGGTTTCTTCAAGTGAACCTCTTGAATATAGATAGAACTTTTTCCTGTCAGCGGGAGTATACCGACCATACCCTTCCGCTATATTTGCGGCTA
>JAPVVG010000215.1 GCA_028571455.1 Desulfobacteraceae bacterium
AGGGGGCGAGGTCTTTGTTTACCAGATGCATATCGGCCCCTATCCATATGCCAATTATGAAAATCATGACCCTTTAAGGCGCAGAAAACTGCTTTTGCATAAGTATGAGATTAAAAAGCTTTATGGCAAGGTAAATGAAATGGGTTTTTCCCTGATACCGCTAAAGCTTTATTTTAAAAACGGAAAAGCTAAAATGACCTTAGCCCTTGCCAGAGGTAAACGCAAATATGACAAGCGTGAGACCATTAGAAGGCGTGATGAAAAAAGGGAGCTTGAGAGGGAAAAAAAGGGTTGAAAAAGCTTCCCATTTCAGCGAAAAATTTGACAAATTGAACATTCTGGTTTAATTATATAATATTGGGGGCGAAACGGCTTCGACGGGGATAAAGAAGCTAAGGTTGCATATCGAGCTCCTGTCGGCTCGTAAAAATGGCGGGGACTTAAAATAATCGCAGATGATTATAATTACGCTTTAGCCGCTTAGACGGCTAACGTCCTGCTGGATTATTCCTGCGCATCCGGCAAGGGCGCCGATTAGTAGGATAGCCATCCGGATTTCCTGTTAAAGGATTGGTGAAATTTTATAGGATAGCTTTTCAAGTAGCCTGCCTGAGGGGGACTTGAAAAGGCGAAAGCTAAAGCTTGGGCTAAATATGTAGATGCCTTTGTGGAATATTACCGGACGCGGGTTCGACTCCCGCCGCCTCCACCATTTTGTTGTTATTAAAATACCTACGATAACGGGAAGTTAGAAAATACTGCGACTTCCCGTTTTTTCGTTTGGTGTAAATTTGGTGTAAAATTTTCAGATTTTTCGTCTTCGTCTGACGTCTTGTTGATTTCTTTTAGACTCGGATTATAGACTTTTTCCATAAACGCAGAACCGTCATCACGCTGATAATTTTTGATATAGGAATAATAGCGTTCCAGTATCATTTTCAGGCTCTCATGTCCCATCATTTTCTGAACCCATCCTGGCAGTTCCCCAGCATCCAGCATCAATGTAGCGAAGGTGTGCCTGGTCTGGTAAAGAGACCTTGGCTTCAACCCTGCCTTCTTTAACGTAATAATTCATAGCGCCACGGTAATCCTTCATTGTTGAGGATTTTACCTTTTGAGGCATTATTTTAGCCCATTGTTCAACAACTTCGCCAAACAATTTATTTTCCTTTACGGGTTTATTGCCCTGAATGTCGCCATACACATTAATTTCATTCAGATATTTATCCCGCAGTCTTCTGGCCTCGGTTATTGACATAGACAATGCCTTTTTGATGCGTTTACCCCTGACCATTGTTATTAAATGCCAGACGTCTCCACGTTTTTCTAAATGATGATTTTTGTTCTTCGCCATAATTATATCCTCCACTGTGTGTCTGGTGTGGATGATATATCAGGCTTTTTCCTCTTAATTTTAGGTAACACTTTAGCCCTTTTAAAAAAAATTCTGACAGGATAACTCTCCAAGGCGGGCAAGCAAGGATAAACAAGATTTTATTTCAAGTGAACAAACAAGGTTAAGTCTCACTCTAACTATCCAGTAAATCATAAAATAATAATCCTGAGGAAGGCATATAAGTGAAACACAGAGAATTGACTGAAAAATCATCGGTTGTGCATACAGAGTTTACATCTGAATGGGTTATGGTTTTTAGGTTTAATTGTTAATTTTGGTGAACGGAAAGCCCGCCCGCCTCGCCTGAGCTCGCGATGGCGGACAGGTTGAAATCACGTGCAGCGCAAGCGCTTGCGCCGCGTGAACGTAAAGTAATGGATTTTGATAAGGATTTACAGGATGAGTTTTGATGTTTTAATCCTGAATATCGTGCTTGCCCGCCTGGAGGGTTAATCCTGTCTAAAAAGTCTCTTTGAAAGACCTAAATTGTTACAAAATCAGCGTGGTTTGGAATAAAAGCCCAAGCCCCAGTTAAATAGGGTTCGCATTAAACGGGATAAACATAACAGGTAGTTTGTGTTGCAGGCAAAAGATCTGATAAACGATCAATAAAATTATCTCTGTCTTTATCGTCTCTGAATATCTTGCGACGCTCAATTCCCCGGATGATAATGTGATGTAAAACACCAGGTGCGTCAAGGCGGGCTAATCTAGGCATACAAAACTACTATCAATAAAATAACAACGATATGTCAAGTTATTTACTTATTTAGTCGCGGTAGAAATGCCGGTCACCCGGCCGATCGTCCATGTCAAAGCTCCAGCATTTCCGGTTAAACGCAAGACAGGTGTCAGCTACCACTCCACCGCCCGCCTAACGCTGTGCCATGTTCCGGGGTCATCTTCATTTATAGCCCTGACGCATGAAATCCCCCTCACCCTGACCCTCTCCCCCCAATGGAGAGGGAACTAATAGGTTGATCTCCTAATCTAATCTTCTTGTCTGAATCCATATATAGACATCACTAACTGGCATTTTTTACAGCGAAATCTTTAATTTTTCTAAAGCAATAGCGCATAAAACACAAAACCCCACCTCTCTTTGTGAGTAGCCACTATGGCGAAGTCTGCTGGTATCAATGATAACAATAAAAACGCGAAGCGATTAACCGTGAAGGGATTGCAGTAAATAATAAATAGTTTTTATGATGTCTGTTATTACTCTTGTCTCCGCTCCTTATTTACCTGGACACTTTTTTCATTATCGGATAGAAGATTTATATTTTTTAGCACATACCCCTCTACTTTCTCCGCTGCTCCAATTGCCTTTTTTGCATCATCTTTACCAATGCTTTCAAAAGGCAGATCGCCTGGATAACGCCCTTCGGTAATATATTCGTTCAGCAGTTCGCATTCTGGAAACAGGTGTTCAAAGGAATCATCATACCCGCAACAGAAATCCAATATCTCAGACAGATCATGAGTTTTCTTTAATTCCCAACCCTTCCAAAGCAAAAATGCTTTCAAATATTTTTCCGCACTTCCCTGACACATGAAACAAATGGTATGATAAGGCGAAAAATCTTCTTTCATCCCCGCTTTGGCAAATAAAAGGTTTTCTCTGGCAAAAAAAAGCCAATTCTTTATGAGTTTCACATTTTCAGGACTTTTCATAAAGCACCTTCCCATCTCTAAAAATATGATACAAGTAAAATGGATTTTTTGCTCTGAAATTCCATTCTACTTCTTTTGGTTTACGTACCAACAGATCTACGGCAAACCTTCGTCCCCGCAATAAGGCATCTACTTTTCGCCTCATTATGCGGCTCGATTCTTTTGCGTCTTTGATTATAAAGAGATCCAGGTCGCTATCCCTGTCAAAATCACCTCTGGCATATGACCCAAACAGGATAATCTTTTCCGGTTGAATTTCCCGAACGAGCTTTTCAACTATATAGTTTATCAATTCGGGCGTTATCTTTTCTGTATTTAACCTTCGATCTATAGACATTTCTGTATCCTTCCAAACAATGACTAATGAAGGGTTGACACTTTTTTACCTTTCTTCCCCGCTTTCAACGGGACAGGCAGGAAAGGCAAAAAATATCCTGAATAGCCTGTTAATCCCGTCAAAAAAGTCTCTTTGAAAGACCTAAATCCTGTAAAGCCTGAGCCGACTGTCGTGAGCCAGTTTTTCATTTGCCTCTTTTAATTTCTGCTCACCCGATATAACCGCCACAGAGCGCTCGCTTTTGTTTGGATCAAAATATTTTGCAGCAACCTCTACGACCTTATTCCGGGTTAACGAAAGAAGCCTTTCTTTAAAAGCCTTGCGCGACTCATCCGATAAAGAAACAATTTTTCTGTAAAATGCCTTTTGGGCTGCAGGCCCCGGTGGATCCGGCCTGTCGATTCCGGAACATACCTGCAAAATCGCTTCTTTGACATCTTCGGCAACAAACTGCCCGGAATTTATGAAATCTGCGGCGCCATCGTACACCTTAAGGGTAGCAGATATGTGGGGGTCTCTGTAAGAGCCGAAATTAAATATGCCGTCTTCGGAATTGTATATTGCGAATCCGCCGTATGCTCCGCCTTTTTCCCGAATCTCACGATGAAGATACATTGACCGAAGTATTTTACTTATCACAGATAAAGCAGGAGCATCTTCATGCTCCATTCGCACGGTCTTAAATGCCTGGGCCACAAATGAAACCGCAGAAGATGTGCTCCAGCCTTCCCTGATAATTCCATCGTCAATTTCGATTTCCGGAGTCGCAAAACCGTTTGATTGCCTATCTTCAAGATTGTTTTGTACGGATACCGCCTGGGAAGATGCTGTTGATAAGGAATGATCTTCGCCGATCAGCGCCATTTTAAAATTGCTTCGTGTAAAAAGGTTTTTGCCGATCGATAATAAATCGCCGGATATAGATTTTAGTTTATCTTCTGCAAGATCATCAGTTAAGCCCTTTATGGTTTGCAACTGATGAATGCCGTGCCATATTTCGCTGAGTGCGCAGGTGGTTGATAAGTTTCTCGAAGCAAGCATCATTGCCAAACTGTGGCCATTTTGCACGACCATCGATTCCAATCCTGCCCTGTATTCGAATAAAAGGCTTTTTAATCGGGCAAGATCTGAAAAATCGAATTTGCATAAAAGTTCCTGAATAATTTCAAACATCCTGCGCTGATTTCTGACAAGGCATTTTCCGCTAAAAGAGATCAAAGGCAAACAAAGACCCTTCTCTTCAAAGCTGGTGCACGAATGAGAAGATAACCCTATGCCGCCTGTATATGCATCAATGAGCTGCGCCATTTCCGTATAATCACGCATGGTCGTTCCTGTTCTGGGGAGAGCAAAGCAGAAAAAAGGGATGAGTGGAATCAACTGTTTTCTGAAAGATCCAGCTCCTGCTGCCATCTCAAAGTAAAAGATGCCGGAAGTTGGTTGATTATAGCAGGCAGCCGCTGCGCCGTATCTGGTTGTCTCCTTTACGCTTTTAACAGATGGAGGAATATCTTCAAGCTCCAGAGTGGGAAGGCAGGAAACATCCTCTATGCTTTCCTGGAGTTGCCTTAAAGCTTTAGCATCCTCCTGTATTTTTTTTATATCGGATATGCTTAATGAGGCCCTGACACTGTCAAGTTCTGCAGCAACCCTGTCATTTTCTTTACGCTCCATCAATTGATCAGGAGCCAGCGTAAAAAGCACCCTGTGGGGATTATCCAGAAAATAGCTTTTTATTTTGTTTTCAAAAAATGGGCCCATGGAAAGTTCTTTTTTAAGCATGTCAAGATCTGCGTCAAACCGTAAAATTCTTTCAGGATCGCCGCCATGAAACCAGCATTCTGAAATGGTTAAGAGCAGTTTTATACCGTATGGATAAGGAGTGTTTGTCACTTCCTTGCGATGAAATTCGATCTGATGAATGGCCGACTCGATCAATTTTTTGTCAATGCCTTTATCAACAAGGCTTTTTAAAGTATCAAAAATAATGGTTTCAATTTTTTCTGCAGCGCTTTCCTCCACATCCTTGAGCCCACATACGAACATGGCGTCCCTATTATCGTCATGAAAACCTGTGCCATCGGATAGAGCAGTTCCAAGCTTTGAATCTATCAAAGCTTTGCGCAGAGGAGAGGCCGAATTTCCAAGAAGAATTTGCTCAAGCAGTGTAAGAACCAGAATCTCAAAAAAATCTTTGATATCTGCGGTCAGGCACGCCACGCAAACCTGGCATTTTTTTGATGGATCTTCGCTTTCTCCAAGCGGATATTTATTTATTATCTTTCTGGGCTTGTTCCAGCGGGGTTGAGAAAGAACATCTGTTTTTGGATCGATCCGCTCAAATTTTTTTAAGATTTTTTCCTGTATAAAACTAAGATGTTCCTTTAACGGCATATTTCCATATGTATAAAAAAAAGAGTTGCTTGGGTGATAATGCCGCCTGTGAAAAGCCTTTAATTGATCATATGTCAAACTTGGAATTGCAGCAGGGTCTCCGCCTGAGTTGTGGCTGTATGTTGTGTCAGGGTAGAGAGCTTTTAAAAGAAATCGTATCAATACCTGATCCGGCGATGACATAGCGCCCTTCATCTCGTTGTACACAACGCCTTTATAAACAAGCCTCATGGAACCGGCATCTTTTAAATCATTTTCGATTTCCAGACGATGGCCTTCCTGTTTGAAGCTGAGTTCATCTATTTTGGGAAAAAATGCCGCATCAAGATAAACATCCATAAGGTTGCAGAAGTCTTTCCGGTTCTGGGTTGAAAAAGGATACATGGTCCAGTCCGAGGCGGTAAATGCGTTCATGAAGGTACTCAAACTTCTCTTTAACATGGAAAAGAACGGATCGCGTACAGGGAATCTGTTTGAACCAGCCAAAACAGTATGCTCCAGAATATGCGCGACACCGGTCGAATCAACGGGAACGGTTTTAAAGGCTACGCCGAATGTATTCTCTTCATCATTTCTGCTGATATGGATATGCCTGGCTCCTGTAAGGGTATGCTCAAGCTCATAAAAATATGAATTTATTTCCTCAAGCTTAGCGACCTTCTTAATAAAATAACCGGATATATTGTCGCCCTGTTTTAGTCCGGGATTGTTTTGGTCCAAAGTTATATTCATAAAGTCACCATTGTTGTTTGGTCGAGTAGTCGAGTAGTCGAGTAGTCGAGTAACAACTACTTGATTACAGCGAAAAATTTTTGCCATTTTCTCCGGCGTAACCGGGGGTTTAGTTCTGGAATTACGAAACAATATAGATGCCGCGACTCTTGCGCTTAATCTTATTCATATGATTTAGTCGAAAAATAACATTACGCAGTTTTTTCTCGCCAAAACCTGTTTTGGCCTGAATCTGGTCAAAACCGACCCCATTCCTGTGAGTCTTTATAATACTCAAGACAATATCTGAAGCTGTTACAGAAGATTTACCTGGCAATGCCGTGCCCTTGCTGGAAACTTTGCGGGAAACAGGTCCGCTCTTGATGGAACTGGCTGTAGATTTAATTAACTTCTCCAGACTCTCGATTTTGGCTATAAGATTCTTTACATCCTTTTTTGTAGGAATATTATACTGCTGCATGAAAAATTTCACCATTACATCAAAACTTACTTTACTCCTTGTTTTCTTCATAAAGCCCTCCTCTCAATAGTTGACGGTTTTGTAAAAAATCAGCTCAACAACTACTTAATAATGCAAGGAAAGTCAAATCAAAAACGATTCGTTGAAAACAATAAGAAATTATGTTAATTTATTTTTTTATGAAAGAAAACAACTCAAGTAAAATATGGCAATGGGGTATGAGCCCCAAAGAAAATATCCGGCAGGTTATCGCCCGCTTCAAGCAGCTTCAGGGTGACCCCCATAATATTGCCATGGGAATGGGGCTTGGGATCTTTGTTTGCGTAACCCCAACATTTCCATTCCAAACCTTTTTAGCAATAGCCCTTGCCTTTATTTTTCGCGGCAGCAAAGCAGCCGCTATAATTGGATCATGGCTTGCCGCTCCTGCAATACCATTTTTTTACATTGGAAGTTACAAATTAGGAACATTTATCCTTGGCTATTCCATCCCCATTGCCTTGGATTCATTGTCGATTTCAAAACTTATAAATATGGGATGGAGCGTAGCATTCGCCATGATAACCGGCGGTACTATAATCGGGCTTGTTCCCGGGATCGCCGGCTATTTAATCACATATACTATTTTTAAAAAAATACGCTCACGAATGTCGCGTCCTGAGTAAGCCTGAAAACTTTAGAATATCATGACATCAC
>JAPVVG010000216.1 GCA_028571455.1 Desulfobacteraceae bacterium
AAAGATTTTTTAGCTGAATATTTAGCTATACATTTTGAGATATTAAATGACGAATCACGAAAGCTTACCATATCCGCAAATGCTTTGGAAGTGAGCGCTCTTATAGAAAGGATTGCGAGAGCATGGGTATAATAGTACAAAAATTTGGCGGCACTTCAGTAGCCGATCTTGAGCGTATCCGTAATGTAGCAAAGCGGGTCGCAAAAACCTTTGACCAGGGCAATGACGTAGTCGTTGTACTTTCAGCCATGGCAGGTGTCACAGACAGCCTGATCAACATGGCAAATCAGGTTGCTGTTTCACCGGATAAGCGCGAGCTGGATGTTTTGCTGGCCACAGGTGAGCAGACAACCGCAGCTCTTCTGGCGATGACCTTACAATCAATGGGCTATCCGGCTAAATCCATATTAGGGTATCAGGCAGAAATTATTACCAACCGCAATTATGGCGGCGCCCGTATCATTCAAATAGGAGCAGATCGTATAAAGAAGCTTATTGAAAAACGCAATATAGTAGTGATTGCAGGATTTCAGGGATGTGACCAGGAAGGCAACATAACGACTCTTGGACGTGGCGGCTCAGACACATCTGCTGTGGCAATAACTGCGGCGCTTAATGCGGACAAATGTGAAATATTTACAGATGTGGACGGCATATATACTGCGGACCCCAATATCTGCGAGAAGGCAAGAAAGCTCAGCGCAATTTCTTATGATGAAATGCTTGAAATGTCAGGACTTGGCGCCAAGGTATTGCAGATTCGATCTGTTGAATTTGCCAAAAAATATAATATTCCTGTGCATGTAAGATCATCGTTCGGCGAGGAGGAAGGTACAATGGTTGTTAATGAAGATTCTGTTATGGAACGTCTAATCGTATCAGGTATAACTCACAGTAAAGATGCCGCCCGTATAACCCTGAAAAAGGTTCCGGATCAACCCGGGGTAGCTGCAAAGATTTTTTCACCCGTTGCTGACGCTAAAATACTGGTGGATATGATTATTCAGAATACCCGCGCCCAAGGGCTGACCGACCTTACATTTACTGTTTCAAAAAAGGATTTCAGGAAGGCGCTGGAAATAGAAAAGCAGGTGGCAGAGGAGATCGGGGCTGAAAAGGTATTTGGCGACGAAAATATCGCAAAGGTATCTGTTACCGGCGTTGGGATGAGGAGCCATTCAGGAGTAGCGTCAAAGATGTTTGCGACTCTGGCTGACGAAAATATTAATATCCTTATGATAAGCACATCAGAAATTAGGATTTCCTGTATAATAGAAGAAAAGTATGCTGAGCTGGCTGTGCGTGTTCTTCACAGCGCATTTGGGCTGGATAAAGATTAGAGGGACGGAGGTCAGAGGTCAGAGCTCTGAGGTCAGAGATCGGAGGTCGGAGATCGGAGGTCAGAGAACCAATAACCCTGAACTTCAAAATCTTCGTGCGCTTCGTGGTAAAAAAGCAGGGCTGGAGAATAAAAAATGGTAACATTTAAGTCTCTTTGTTCGGGTAAGGATAAGATTGCCGTAATAGGTCTGGGGTATGTAGGGCTTCCTTTGGCTGTCGGCATGTCGAAACATTTTGAAGTGATCGGGTATGATCTTAAATCTGATAGAATTAAGGAGCTTGAGTCCGGCTTTGACCGGACAATGGAAGTTTCAAAGGAGGCTCTGCGCGATGCAAAGATACTGTTTACAAGCAAACCTGAAAATCTTTCTTTAAGCAGGCTTATTGTCGTTGCCGTGCCTACCCCGATCGACGGGCATCGCATTCCGGATTTAAGCCCGCTTTGCGGGGCTTCGGCAACTGTCGGCAGATACATGCGGAAAGGGTCATGCATAGTGTTTGAATCTACAGTATATCCAGGCGCCACAGAAGAGGTTTGCCTCCCCATTCTAAAGAAGGAGTCAGGGTTTAAGTATGGCGCTGATTTTACGGTAGGCTATTCGCCGGAACGTATAAACCCTGGGGATAAGAAGCATTCATTTGAAAACATAGTAAAGATCGTTTCAGGATCTAATCAGGATACGACCAGGCTTTTATCCGATGTTTACGGAAGGGTGGTAAAGGCCGGGATACATCCTGTTTCTTCGATCAAGGTGGCTGAAGCGGCAAAGGTTATTGAGAATACGCAAAGGGATATAAATATAGCCCTTGTCAATGAGCTTGCGATGATTTTTCATAAAATGGGAATAGATACTGAGGAGGTTCTTGAGGCTGCGGGGACAAAATGGAACTTTCTTCCATTTAGGCCCGGTCTTGTCGGAGGGCACTGCATAGGGGTTGATCCCTACTATTTGACCTTTAAGGCTGAGTCGCTTGGGTACCATCCTGAAATGATATTAGCCGGCCGCAGGATAAACGACTGCATGGGCAAATATGTAGCGGAGCAGACCGTAAAGCTGCTTGTGCTGGCGGGGAAACGGATTAAGGACATAAAGGTTGCCGTCTTAGGGGTTACTTTCAAAGAAGATATACCGGATATCAGAAACAGCAAGGTAGTGGATATAGTAGATGAGCTTAAAACTTACGGGATTAAAGTTTTGGTGCACGACCCTCTTGCAGATGCCAAAGAGGTTAAAAAATATTACAGGCTTGACCTGCAAAACATGAAGACCCTTGAAGGGGTTGATGCAGTTATAGTAACGGTTAGGCACAGGCTTTATAAGGAGCTTGGCCTCTCAAAAATTGCCGGTTTATGCCAGGGCAAAGCGCCTATTGTTATAGATGTTAAAGGGGCCTTTAGTCAGAATGAGGCAAAAAAAATGAATATAACATACTGGAGGCTTTAGCCCGAATATTATAATAAAAATTTAACTAAATCGGTTAGATGTTTAAACTCGGCTTCCGAATATTTATTATTCTTATATTTAATAAGAAGATGTTTTATGCGACTTGTATGACCTGATATTATTTCAATTTTTGACTGTGGAACCTTTAGAACATTTGCCAGATATTTTATACACATCCTGTTTGCAGCTCCATTTACAGGTGGGGCTGTGAGTTTGATTTTAATCGCATTATCATAAATACCTGCTATCATATTTTTTGAAGCCCTTGGTTGAATAAACACTTTAAATATAATGCCTTTAGTATTTTTATTTATAAACAACATTTTCTAATTGAAGCTCCCCGTAGCAAGCTGCGGGGAGCTTCGACCGTAAGGAAGTTTGCTATTTTCAGATTCGCTCGCTAACCCCGCAGCTTGCTGCGGGGTTAGCGCTCGCTTTTGCGGTTCAAACAGCTTCTTTAACATCAAACCGTTTAATATTATTAATAATACTGGTTGACGAGACATTTTTTGTAATAGGAATAAGCGCTACCCTTCCGCCGCACCTCTCAACAAGCTGTCTCCCTATAACATCTTCAAATATATAATTACTGCCCTTTGTGAGTATATTTGGACGAATAATCTCAATCATTTTATTAAGTTGTTTTGAAGAAAACACCACAACATAATCAACAGAATCTAAAGCGCTTAAGATACTTATCCGCTCTTTTTCGCTGATTATCGGTCTTCCGGGCTCCTTAAGGCTGCTTACAGACTCATCGTCATCAATAGCAACAATAAGCACATCTCCAAGCTTTTTTGAGGCGGAAAGAAGCATAATATGACCTGCATGTAAAAGATCAAAACAACCGTTTGTCAGCACAATTTTTTTATTGTCGGCTTTAAGTTTCAGCACAACGGCCGGAAGTTCTGAAAAAGATATATGTTTGTTTGAGGCGTAATCACAACCAGGCGTCAAAGCCGATAAAAGTTCATTTTTTGACACAGTTGACGTCCCAACCTTGCTCACCACAATGCCCGCCGCTGTATTAGCAATAGACGCTGCTTTTACAAATGAGGCTCCTGAAGCAATTGCAAGCCCCAGGACGGCGATTACCGTATCTCCCGCTCCCGACACGTCGAAAACCTGCTTTGACTGAGCGGTGATATAATAAGGTTTTTTGTCCTCAAATAAAACCATCCCATCCTTGCCGCATGTAATAAGAAGATTTTCTATTTTTACATTTTCAAGGATGCTGTTTCCGGCTTTAATTAAGGTTGGTTCGTCGACAATCTCTATTCCAGAGGCAAGGGCTGCTTCCTTTTTGTTTGGTGTAAGCAAAGAAACACCTGAATATTTTGAAAAATCACGCCCTTTTGGATCAACGATAGTCCGCATGGGCGGATTATGTTTTTTTATAATAGACGTCAGCGAGTTAAGCAAAGCCGCTGTAATTAACCCCTTGCCATAATCAGAAATTAATACCAGGTCCACATCAGGTATTACACGCTCAATATAATTTAATATAAAATCAAAGGTTTGTTGGGATACATCTTTTTTTGTTTCCCTGTCGATTCTAAGCACCTGTTGGTTGCCGGAAATAATTCTCGTTTTTCTGGTTGTGGGTCTTTCCGGCTCCACAACAACCCCCTCGGCATTAACACCAAGCTCGTTTAATTTTGTGAGCAAAAGATGTCCATATCTATCCGAACCTATTACCCCGGCCATTGAAACCTTTGCTCCAAGCGCTACAAGGTTGTTGGCGACGTTTCCGGATCCACCCAGGGTATAATTTTCTTCTTTAACCGAAACAACCTGGACCGGCGCTTCCGGAGATATCCGGTCAACATCACCCCATAAGTATTCATCGATCATTAAATCTCCGACAACAAGGAGATTGCATTTTTCAAATTTTGAAATATCAAAATCCATATTTAATTTTTTAGCCACAGACACACACAGACTTTTATTGGCCTGTTTGGGAAGCGGAGGCTATATAATTTTTCAAAAGATCTGTCAGAAAATCGGGTGGTCGCACCACACGGCCATCGCTATTAACGAAGGCGTGTTTTGTATATCCTGTTACAAGAATCTTTTTACCGTTTTCATTAAATATACGATAATCAAACTTCATACCGCCTTTAATGTTTGTATCAACGGAGGTTTCAATAATTATAATATCATCATATTGAGCCGGAGATAAAAACTTGCAATAAACTTCGGATACAGGCAGAAAAACACCCTTTGTTTCAATGGCTTTATAAGTTAAACTCAACGACCGAAACAATTCCGCCCTGCCTATTTCAAACCAGCGCAAGTAGTTTGCATGATAAGCTATACCCATTTTATCCGTGTCGCCGTAAATGACCCGGTATGTTGTTTTATGTGTAATCATATCCTAAAAAAACAATCGCATCTCTTTAATTATTAGATTGCTTCGTCGTTGCATTCCTCGCAATGACTTAAAAAAATGACTCTCCCAAATTTCCACTTTCCAATTTCAAGTTTCAAGCCTCGCCATGGCAGGGCTACAGTATTTTCTGGATTATATTTTTAAGCTGGTCATAGCTATATGAAACCAAAAGCTCCGGGAATTCGTTTTTTACATTGTCCGGAGGCCGGAACAGGATGCCTGTGTCAGCCTCTTTGAGCATGGTTATATCATTATAGGAGTCGCCAAACGCTATTATTTTATAATTGAGGTTTTTTAAGGCAAGCACAGCCTTGCGCTTGCCGTCATTTAGCCGGATATTATATCCGGCAATATATCCGTCAGGGTCTATTGATAGAGAGTTGCAAAAAAGGGTTGGCCAGCCCAGCCTTTTCATTAAAGGCCCTGCAAACTCAACAAATATATCCGAAAGGATTATTAGCTGGGTCTGTGATTTGAGCCACTCCAGAAAATCCACCGCCCCATCAAGTGGATTTATGGAATCGATAACACCCATTATGTCTTTAAGCTTGAGCCGATTTTCGCGAAGGATGTCAAGCCGTTTTTTCATCAAAACGTCATAGTCGGATATATCGCGGGTTGTCAGTCTTAGCTCCTTGATACCGGTCTTTTCAGCCACCTGTATCCACATTTCAGGAACAAAAACACCTTCTAAATCTGAACAGACAATATACATCTTACCTCTTTTATCAAATATGGTTATCGGTTTCTTCGACCCGTATGAGAACCGGTTTATTGCTGACAATATCAAGGGTTTCTATCTCGGATAAAGCCATTTTAACATCACTTTCCTTTGCAAGGTGAGTTAGAATTACAATAGGAACCGAGCCAATCGATTTGCGTCCTTTTTGGTGCACGGATTTTATGCTGATGCCACGATTGCCTAAGATACCCGATATTTTAGACAAAACTCCCGGACGATCTACAGCGGAGAACCTGAAGTAGTAATTGGTAAAGATATCGTCAACCGGCATAATCGGAATTTTTCTTATACTTTCCATCTGGTAGGACAACAATGGAACTCTTCCCCTTGTGCCGGACAAAAGGTTGCGTGCCAGATCCACTATATCTCCCACAACCACGCTGGCTGTGGGCATCATCCCCGCGCCAAGGCCGTAAAGCATCATGTCGCCGATAGCATCGCCCGAAATTGTAATTGCATTCAAAGGGCCGTTTACGTTTGATAGCTGGTTGTCAAAAGGTATCATTGCAGGATGCACCCTTGCTTCAACCTCTTTTCCGCTGTTTTTACTTATAGCCAAAAGCTTTATCCTGTACCCGAATTGATTGGCAAAATCGATATCCATGGGGGTAATTTTTGATATTCCTTCAATATAGATATCATTCAAATTAATTTCCATACCATATGCAATAGAGTTTAATATGGTTAGTTTATGCGCTGTATCTATTCCCTCCACATCCAGCGAGGGATCTGCTTCTGCAAAGCCTTTGGCCTGCGCCTCAGACAGGGCTGCTTCAAATGTAATCCCATCATATGTGCTTTTTGACAGAATATAGTTACATGTGCCGTTTAATATGCCGATCATCGATTTTATGCGGTCACCAACCAGAGACTCCCTAATCGACTTTATAACCGGCATACATCCGCCTACACTCGCCTCAAAACTAAGATCAATCCCCTTTGCGTAAGCAGCTTTGAAAAGGATGTTGCCCTGGGCGGCAAGAAGGGCCTTGTTTGCGGTTACGATCTGTTTGCCATTATCAATTGCCCTTAAGATAAGCTCCTTTGCAATTTCAACCCCGCCGATCATCTCGACAATTATATCTATTTGCGGATCGTCAACCACCTTTCGGGCATCGGTTACCAGGACTCCCTCATCAAACTTGATCTTCCTGTCCCTTTTTATATCGATATCCGCGACATGTTTTAATGACAGTGACGCCCCGACCCGGGAGGCAAGAAGGTCTTTGTTTTCAATCAGAATTTTTGCAACACCGGTGCCTACGGTGCCGCATCCAAGCAAACCGATATTAATTTGTTTCATATTACTTGTACCTACAATATTTTTTTGATTCCCCTTACAGCCTGGTTTATGCGCATCTTGTTTTCAATAAGCGCAAAACGGACGTATTCATCACCATATTCGCCGAAACCCAGACCTGGAGAAACGGCTACCTGAGCCTCTTTAATCAGAAATTTGGAGAATTCCACCGAACCCATTTTTAAATATTGATCAGGAATTTTTCCCCACACAAACATAGTTCCCTTTGGGCTCCTTATGTTCCACCCAATGCGATTTAGGCCGGATATCAGAGTATCTCTTCGTTCTTTATAAGTATTACATATATTTTTAACGCAGTCTTGAGGGCCGTTTAAGGCTATAATGGATGCAATCTGAATCGGCTGAAAAATTCCATAGTCAAGATAGCTTTTTATTCTGCGCAGGGCGCCCACCATTTCTCTGTTTCCAACACAAAAACCGACCCTCCAGCCTGGCATGCTGTAGCTTTTTGAAAGAGAAATAAATTCTACTCCGACGTCTTTAGCGCCTTTTACCTGTAAAAAACTGGGCGCTTTATAACCGTCAAAAACAAGATCTGCATAAGCAAGATCGTGGATTATCATGATATTATGTTCCTTTGCATAATCCACAATTTTTTCAAAAAACTCGAGGTTTACAACCTCTGTGGTAGGATTGTGAGGGTAACTGATAATTAAAAGCTTTGGTCTTGGCCACGTTTGTCTTGTAGCGTTCATCAAGTCTTCAAAGAAATCTGAATCCGGCCCTACAGGTATTCCTCTTACATCACCTCCGGCAATAATTGCTGAGTATGGATGGATCGGGTAGGTTGGATTCTGGGCAAACACTACATCGCCAGGTCGGATTGTAACAAGCACGAGATGAGATATTCCTTCTTTGGCGCCTATTGTAACTATTGCCTCGCTGTTATGGTCTATATTCACATCAAATCGGCGTTTATACCAATCCGAAATAGCCATTCTAAGCTTTGTAATACCCATGGATGCAGAATATCGATGATTGTGTGGTTTTTGAGCCGCTTCGATTAGTTTGTCAACGATATGCTTTGGGGTGGGAAGATCAGGATTGCCCATGCCAAGATCTACAATATCCTCGCCGGCATGTCTTGCGTCCATCTTTATCTTGTTGACGATTGTAAACACATAAGGTGGCAAACGATCTAACCGTGCAAATTTTTTCATAAAAACAACCTCGTAAAAATAAATATTTAGATTTTTGTTAAGCTACAACACAAAGAACTTTATGTCAAAAAAATTGTTTTGACTTTCAGCCCAAATCGTTTTAATTTTTAATTGGTTGCACTCAAGTTTCGCACCCTTAATTTCTATTAATGTCAAAGCAGTAAAGGGCTGAATTCAATATGAGATGCATCGCTGACAGGCACAAAGGAAATATAACGTACTTAATTTATACAGTATCTCAAGCACTGTCCCATGTTTGTATATTGGTGCCGTTTTCGAAGTTACAGGCATGATATTTTGCTTTAAAAATTTATTTCGGCCCTTACTGTTTAAAGCTTTTGATAAACAAAAAGGGTGTGAAACTTGAGGTTATATATTAATGTTAGGATGATTTTGTCGGGAGATAAATATGAATAAGCCCTTAACCTATGCCGATGCAGGCGTAGATATTGACAAGGCCAACAACCTTGTTGAGACCATAAAAAAGATTGTAAAACAGACGCCTAAAACCGGTGTTATAAGTGAAATAGGAGGTTTTGGAGGGCTTTATTCGCTTAACCTTGCAAATGTGGACAGCCCTGTTCTTGTAAGCTCAACAGACGGAGTTGGAACCAAGCTTAAAATAGCATTCATGATGAATAAACATGACACGGTTGGAATCGATCTTGTAGCCATGTCTGTAAACGATATCGCTGTGCAAGGCGCCAAGCCACTGTTTTTTCTTGATTATTTGTCAATGGGGAAGCTAAACACAGAAATTATCATAGAAATCATCAAGGGAATCGCGGAGGGTTGTAAGCAGGCGAATTGCGCTTTAATAGGCGGCGAAACAGCGGAAATGCCGGGGTTTTATAAAGCAAATGAATATGACCTGGCAGGTTTTGCTGTCGGCATAGTTGATAACAGTAAGATAGTTGACGGATCTGAAATGCATGTCGGTAATAAGGTTATTGGAATAGCGTCAAGCGGTCTTCACAGCAATGGATATTCTTTGGCGCGGAAGATCTGTTTTGATATTTTGAAGCTGAAAATCGACGATTATGTTCCTGAGATTGGCCGCACAGTAGGTGAAGAGCTTCTTATGCCGACAAAAATATATTCGGCAACTACTTATCGTATAAGTAAGGGTTTGCCCATACATGGGTTTGCCCATATTACAGGCGGAGGTATTGAAGACAATCTTCTTCGGATTATACCAAAAGGATGCAATATTGTGATGTACAAGGAAAGCTGGGATGTGCCCCCTGTGTTTTCTTTTTTGCAGAATGCCGGCAACATATCAGACAAGGAAATGATGCGTACTTTTAATAATGGAATAGGGATGATAGCGGTTGTGCCGGAAAATGTAGCACAGGAGATGGTGGAGCAGCTTAGCGCTCTGAAAGAGAAAGGCTTTATAATAGGGGAAGTTGTTGAAAGAAAAAAATCAGATAGGCGTATCAAGTGGGTTTAGGAGAATAGCTTGATATTACGTAAAATCCGTAAATATTTATTAGACTTCATGAACTGGATAGCAAAAGGTTACAAAGATAAATCCTTTTGCCCGACCTGAAAATTGAAGCCACCCAGCGCCAGGAGGCGCAAATAATATGGCTACATTCCATGTCTCCGTTATCCAATTGTATTTGTAGCGAAATGCATCACAATCCTTCCACATCTTTGCGTTATATTATCCCCTGCCTGTCTCTTATCTTCATCATTATGATTGCAACCGCGGTGGTTTCTTTTGCACAGAGCAATGAACGGCTGTTTGATGATGATCCTGCCGAGCCGTGGCATATTACTGCCGATGAAATAAGCTTTGATAAAAAAACCGATCAACATATCGCAAAAGGAAATGTCGTCATAACCAAGAAGGACAAAAGGCTTACAGCCGATTTTGTTCGTTTTGACCATAAAACCATGGAGGTGCTGGCTATCGGCCATGTGATAATGACGGCAGGTGAGGATATACTTGTCGGCGATAAGATGGAGATGGATCTGGAGGCTGAAATCGGAACAGTATATAATGGAACAGTATTTATTAAAGAAAACCATTTTTATATAAAAGGGGATAAGATACAAAAAACAGGAAAAGACTCTTATGCCGTCGGCAAAGGCAGTTTTACAACATGTGATGGCGATTATCCGGCATGGAAAATAACAGGGAGAAACCTGAAGGTTACCGTAGAAGGATATGGCTTCGTTAATCACGCGGCTCTTTGGGCAAAAAGGGTTCCTGTGTTGTACACGCCCTTTTTGGTTTTTCCTGTAAAGCTAAAGAGACAGTCCGGCCTTTTGCCGCCACAAATAGTATATTCAAAGCGGAAATGGGAGGAATACATA
Organism: Desulfobacteraceae bacterium; assembly: GCA_028571455.1. Taxonomy (GTDB): domain Bacteria; phylum Desulfobacterota; class Desulfobacteria; order Desulfobacterales; family ETH-SRB1; genus Desulfaltia. The sequence goes on from JAPVVG010000216.1 coordinate 10,727, forward strand.
CAGCCTTTTTACTGGGCTATTAACGAAAGTTCGGATGCAACCTTATATTACCACCATATTGGACGCAGGGGAGACAAAATAGGTTTTGAATACCGCTATGTTTTAGATGAAAAGTCAAAAGGGACTTTAATGTATGACTTTTTGCAAGACAGGAAGGTAGATAATGGCACGCTGGAATCGAGCGAAGAATGGGGATATACGGATGTCAGTGGGCTCAGGCCCAATTCCGACCGATACTGGTTCAGGATGAAACATGATCAGGCGCTGCCTTCCGGTTTTACCGCAAAACTGGACATAGATATTGTCAGCGATCAGGATTACCTGCACGAATTTAAGGACGGATATACGGGGTTTGATACAACCGATAGATATTTTAACAAAAACTTTGGCCGGGACCTTGACGAGTATGATGATTCGACAAGGGTAAACAGTTTGAGCATAAACAAGAGCTGGTCACAATTCAGCCTTAATGCCGAAACCCGCTGGTATGATAATGTCATAAACCGTCGCTGGAAGGAAACGGATACAACCATACAGATGCTGCCGGTTGTTGATTTTAGTGCATCCAAGCAGCAGATATTCGGCACCCCTTTTTATTTTGACCTTGATTCCGAATATACATATTTTTACAGAGAAGATGCTTCAAGGGCTCACCGGATGGATGCGTACCCAAGATTGTATTTGCCCTTAAAGTTCAAACACTACCTGTTTTTTGAACCGTCTGTCGGGTTTCGGGAAACAGCCTGGTATTTTGACAAAGAGGAATATAGCTCCTCTGACAAGGCAACACTTTACAGGGAAATGTATGATATCAAAATAGACCTTTCTTCAAACATTTATAGAATATACAATCTGCAAACAAGCTGGATTAATAAGATAAAGCATGCAATAACACCACAGGTAATATATCAATATATACCAGGAAAGGATCAAAGCAATAAATATCCCCAGTTTGATGCTATTGATAATATTGCGAGAACAAACCTTGTAACATATTCTTTGACAAATATTTTTACATCAAAATCGCAGATGCAGAGCACAAAAAAGGACAATCAGGATCAAAGCAACAAAGATCAAAGCGACAACTATACCTATAACCAGTTTTGCCGCTTAAAGCTGGAGCAGAGTTATGACATTAACGAAGCAAAAGAGGACAACCCGTCCAATTGGGCAAATCAAAAGGAAAAGAGGCCTTTTTCTACAATCTATGGTGAGATAGAGATAGATCCTGTCCAATATGTTTCTGCGCAGGCAGATGCCACATGGTGTCAATATGATAGTCTGGTTAAATCACGCAACATTGCGGTAACATTATCCGATAAACGCGGAGACAGGTTCTTTGTTGAACACAGATATACCTATAACTCGAGCGAATCCATTTATACAGATATGAGCCTGGTAGTATCAGACCAGCTAAAGGTATATGCTGATTATGAGCGAAATCTTTACGGCAGTCAGGATATAAAAAGAGGCATTGGATTTTTGTACAAGGCCCAGTGCTGGTCCATAGATTTTAACTACACACACGAAGATAATGACAGGAAATATGCATTTATAATTAATCTTTACGGGATCGGAGAGTTCGGCAGAAACATAGTGGGGCGCATAATGGAAGAGCCGCTGTAACGGAGCTTGGGCTATTAGATGGAAATAAAACAGATTAATCGCCTGTGGTATGTTCTGCATACGAAAAGCAGGTTCGAGAATGTAGTTAATGACGCTCTGGTCAAAAAATCGTTTGAGGTTTTCCTGCCAAAAATCCTGGTAAAAAGTAAGCGCCGTGACAGACGGTTAATGATAAGGGCACCTCTTTTCCCTGGTTACCTGTTTTTAAAAACCGTCCTGCAATCCCACGAATATATTGAGATTTTAAAGACAGGCGGGGCTGTCCGTTTAATCGGCAACAAAGAAGGGCCCATCCCTGTTGCCACCGAGACCATTGAGTCGCTTAAAATTATGGTGGCGGGAGACAACAGAGTTTTAACCGGCGCCCGTTTCAAAAAAGGGGACCCTGTTACGGTGGTTTACGGCCCGTTTACAGGGTTGACCGGAACCTTTGTCCGATACAGGGGCAAAGAGAGAGTCGTCGTTGCTATCGAAGCCCTTAGACAGTTTGCCGCAGTGGATGTGAGCGAAGATGATGTTGAAAAGCTCCCAAAAATATTGTTATAACCGCTTGACTTCTTAACGAGTTTTTGTTTAATAGTCTTATGCTGAAGACATTAAACGGCGAGACCTTTGAAAAACGTTCAATTTTGTTCAAGTTCAAGCCTGCCTGTGCGTTGCACGCAGACAGGGAAGGCGAAAATATGAGCGCTGATGCTTCACTTCGTGTAACCGCAGGAATACATTGAGTATTTTGAGGATTGAAATTTGAGTCTGATCCGCCAAAGCACTCTGGCGGAGGCAAAAGGGAGCGTTTTGCAAAGGTCTCACGGCAGGTATTGCAAAAAGGAGGGTATATGAATAAACTGGAGATTATTTCCGCCTTAAAAACCGAGGCTAATATCTCAAAATCGGATGCCACAAGGGTGGTTCAAATATTTTTTGATTCTATGCAGGATGCCCTGGTGCAGGGAGAAAGGGTTGAAATTCGCGGGCTGAGCAGCTTTTTTGTAAAAGAGTACAAGGCATATACCGGCAGAAATCCAAAGACAGGTGAAAAGGTTCTGATAAAGCCCAAAAAGCTCCCGTTTTTTAAGGCCGGAAAAGAATTGAAAGACAGGGTAGATAATTAAATTTGTGTCCAAATTTGCGGTAATAATAGATCAAAAAAAGCCGATACAACTTTTAACTGCCTTTTTACAACACGGTACTATTCCTAACGCCCTTCTTTTTACAGGCATGGAAGGGGTTGGCAAACGCACTACAGCCATGATGTTTGCCATGGCATGTAACTGTCTGAGCAAAGAGCCATGGAGCTTTTTTCAGGGCAAAAACCAGGCAACAAAAGACCGGACCTGTTATTGCAAAGCATGTGTGAAAATCCGATCAGGAAATCATCCTGATATCATACAGGTTAAACCGTCAGGCGCCTATATCAAGATCGCTCAAATACGTTCTTTGCGTGATATTCTTGCCATGAAACCTTACGAGGCAAGGATGCGTGTTGTAATAATATCAGATGCCAGGGCAATGAACCCTTCGGCCGGCAATGCGCTGCTCAAGGTTCTTGAGGAACCACCTGGTCGGACCATTCTGATACTTACCACCATACAGTCGTCTGATCTCCTCCCCACAATTGTTTCACGCTGTCAGCATATCAGATTTAACCCAATTTCCTGCAAGAGCCTGGAAGATATTCTGGTTGACAAAGAGGGGCTTGATTATGATGATGCAAAAATAATTGCGACTCTGGCAAAAGGGAGTTTGTCTAAAGCCCTTTCAATGGTTAAGCCTGACAACCGTGTAAGCTGGATAAACCGGCGCAGTTGGCTTATAAAAACTTTAAGCCTTGATATGCCCGGCCAACTGTCAAGACAACCGGTCGTTTCTTTTTTGGCTTTTGCAGCAGAGTTATCAAAAAACAAGGAAACCCTGCAAGATTCTCTGGATGTGATTAAATCCTGGCTGAGAGACGTTATTGTATATAAACACTGTCCCGAGAAAATTATAAACAAGGATTTGATTGACAACATTCAACATGCTTCACAAAAACTTGCGACAAGAGAGCTGATAGCAAAAATTGAAGCTATCCGGACAGCACAGAAAGGGATTAAGGCCGGCGCTAATTTAAGGTTGACTTTAGAAGCGATGGTAATGCAGCTTGCGTATGAACCACAAAATTGAATAACAGAAATTTATAAACTCAAAACACCTGAAATTACAGTTAGTGATTTTTAGCCTTTAGCAGTTAGCCTTTAGCAGTTAGCCTTTAGCTTAGTGATCGGTTCAAGGTTCAATGGCTAAGAGCTAACCGCTAATGGCTAATAGCTTTTTCATAAATGTTCACATTAGGTAAATAAGTTTAAAACTATTGCCAGTATTGAAAAAAATACTTTTCGGACAGGCGCTAATTATGGCAAAGATTGTAAGGGTAAGATTTAAGTCTTTTGGCAAGGCTTACGATTTTGACAGCGGCGCATTTGTGCTTAGCTGCGGAGATCATGTGATTGTAGAAACAGAGCAGGACCTTTGTTTTGGAACGGTTGCGGCGCCTCCCGCGTTGCGTGATGAACGGTTATCGGCCAGGCCGCTTAAAAAGGTGTTTCGTCTGGCTAATGAAAAAGATTTCAAGCAGCGAGAGAAAAACCTTGAAAAAGAAAAATCGGCCCGAGCATTCTGCATTAAATGCGTCAATGAGCTAAAGCTGAAGATGAATCTGTTTGTTGTTGAAAGCTCCTTTGATGGCAGCAAACTAACCTTTTTTTTCACGGCTGAGGGTCGTGTCGACTTTCGTCAACTCGTTAAAATGCTGGTCAACCAGTTAGGGGTCAGGATTGAGATGAGACAGGTTGGAATACGCAATCAGGCCAAGATGACCGGCGGCATTGGAAGATGTGGACGACCAGTCTGTTGCTCCTTGTTCATGAATGCGTTTGAGCCGGTTTCCATACGTATGGCAAAGGACCAGAATCTGTCGCTTAATCCAACAAAAATTTCCGGCCTGTGCGGCCGGCTGATGTGCTGTCTTGCATATGAATATGAAACATACAGGGAGCTTAAGAAAAGGTTTCCAAAGATTGGAAAAATAGTGAAAACTGCAAGCGGAAAGGGCAAGGTGATGCGACACAACGTAATACGCAATCGTTTGACAATACAGATGGATGAGGGTCGGGAGATAGAATTGGCGTTAGATGATATTATAACCTAAATTGAGCGATTTTTTACTCGATCTGCGCCGATCTCTTGCGCATAAAGGCTTTACAAAAATCCTCAACATATCCATGGGTATGCCTGCGGTTTTTGCAAATCCTTATGCATCAAGATTTCAACACATATCTTCGCAAAAAATTGCTTAACTTAGGTATAAAGGAACAGGAGAGAAAATGACCAGACCGTTTTATATAACAACCCCTATCTATTATGTAAACGCAATGCCACACCTTGGGCATGCATATACTACTATTGTAGCCGATGTTGTTTGCCGGTTTAATTTTATGCGGCAAAATGAAACCTTGTTTTTAACCGGCACAGATGAACATGGGGACAAAATAGTACGCGCCGCTAAAAAAGAGAATATAAGCCCCCGGGCCTATGCGGACAAAATAAGCAAAGTTTTCAAAGAGTTATGGCCCCAGCTTAACATTAAATATGATTATTTTATCCGGACTTCCGATCCAGCCCATATCGCTGTTGTGAAGCAGATGCTGCAGAAAATTTATGACGCGGGCGATATCTATTTTAGCGAGTATGAAGGGCTCTATTGCTTTGGGTGCGAACGCTTCTTTACCGAGCGCGAGCTGGTTGACGGAAAGTGCCCCGACCATCTCATTGAACCGGAACCTATCAAGGAGTCTAACTACTTTTTCAAGATGAGTCGGTATCAGGACTGGCTTATTGATCATATTGAGAAACATCCTGATTTTATTCGACCTGAACGATACAGAAATGAAGTTCTGTCATTTTTAAGCGAACCCCTTGAAGATCTTTGCATATCACGCCCGATTACGCGACTTAAATGGGGAATCACCCTGCCGTTTGATAAAAATTATGTTACATATGTATGGTTTGATGCTCTTTTAAACTATATCTCAGCTCTTGGATATCCTGATGGAGAGCTGTTTAAAAAATTTTGGCCGTATGTCCAGCATATAATTGCCAAGGATATTCTCAAGCCTCACGGCATATATTGGCCTATCATGCTTAAGGCTGCCGGTATTCCAATGTATAATCATCTTAATGTTCATGGATACTGGAATGTTGACCAGGGCAAGATGTCCAAAAGTATAGGCAATGTTGTAGAGCCGCTCCAGCTAAAAAATATTTACGGGCTTGATGCATTCAGATTTTTTTTGATGCGGGATATGGTATTCGGGCTTGATTCCAACTTTAGCGAACAGGCGCTGGTTCAGAGAATCAATGCAGACCTGGCAAACGATCTTGGCAACCTGTTTTCCAGAGTTGTTGCGATGGTTCACAAATATTTCAAAGGCATAGCCCCTGAGGTTGATCCGGGAGTTGAAGATGAGTTTCAGCTTGGTCTTAAATCGGATGTGCTGGCTGCAATCTCCAAATATGAGCAGGCCATGGAGAATTTTGCTTTTCACAAAGCCCTTGTGACAATCTGGGAGTTAATCGCCAAGATGAATAGATATGTCGATGTTACGTCGCCGTGGGTGCTTGCAAAGAAAAAATCCAGCCAAAAACAGTTGCAGGTTGTAATCTCAAACCTTCTTAACGGGCTCGGAGTGATAGCAGGCCTTATTTATCCGATCATGCCGGACACATCCGCAGCCATGCAAAAGCATCTTGGCATAAATCCGGACCTGATTACAAAAGGGCACTTTAACAACCTCGATATGCTTAAAACATGGAAAATAATTAAGCCGGGCACACAGCTTCCAAAAGGGATCACCCTTTTCCCCAGAATTGACCTGAAAAAGAATAAGGCTGCATCACAGAAGGAGGCGATTGCCGGAGACCTCTCATCTGTTTTAAAACCCGAGATACCTGTAGAAACATTTGGCGCAATTGATCTCAGAGTGGGTGTTGTGCTTAATGCTGAATTGATTCCAAGGGCAAAAAAGCTGCTTAAGCTTGAGGTCGATCTTGGAGAAAAGCGGACCATTGTAGCAGGTATTGCCGCAAGTTATAAACTTGAAGATCTGGTCGGGAAACAGGTAATCGTGGTTGCCAATTTAAAGCCGGCTAAAATAATGGGAATAGTTTCAAACGGAATGGCGCTGACATCTGTTGATGACAATGGTTGTTCTCTAATAACCTTAGACAGAAAGGTTAAGCCGGGAACATCTGTGAACTGAAAGGAGGGTTTAGAATGCCGGGTTTTGAAATATTTGGCGACGAGGAGCGGAAAGAGGTTCAGGATGTGTTAGATACAGGTGTATTGTTTCGCTATGGTTTTGACCAGGCACGAAAGGGACACTGGAAGGCAAAAGCTTTTGAAGCAGAGCTGGCAAAACTGACAGGCACGCAATATTGTCATTTATGTTCCAGTGGCACGGCAGCGGTGAGTATAGCCCTAACTGCATGTGGAGTGGGAGCAGGAGATGAGGTGATTGTCCCGCCATTTACTTTTGTGGCGACTATCGAGGCTGTGCTTGGAGCAGGCGCTGTCCCGGTTTTTGCTGAAATAGATGAGACTTTGTGTCTTAATTCCGATGCTGTTAATGCGGTTATTACTCCTCGCACAAAGGCTGTGTTGCTGGTTCACATGTGCGGTTCAATGGCCGGTATCGATGAAATAAAAGCGCTTTGTGAGCAAAAAGGGCTTGTTTTGATAGAGGATGCCTGTCAGGCGCTTGGCGGCTCACTTAACGGAAAGGCGTTAGGCACATTCGGCCACATGGGCTGTTTTTCGTTTGACCCGGTTAAAACAATTACATGCGGTGAAGGAGGGGCGGTTGTAACCGACGATAAAAAGCTTTATACAATAGCGGAAGGTTATGCAGACCATGGTCATGATCATACAGGCAGCGACAGAGGGCTTGAAGGCCATCCGATTCTTGGAACAAACTTTCGGATCAGCGAGCTGAATGCGGCAGTTGGATTGGCCCAGTTGAGAAAGATAGATTATATCCTGAAAAAACAGCGGGCACATAAAAAGGCCATAAAGGATGCCATGTCGCGGTTTTCGGAAATCACATTTCGCAAAATTCCAGACGAAAAAGGGGACACAGCCACCTTTCTTTCCTTTTTTCTGCCCGAGGAAGAACAGGCCCGAAAGCTGGCAGGCAAATTTGCCGACGCCGGGGTTGACGGCTGTTTTTACTGGTACGACAATAACTGGCACTATATAAGGCAATGGGATCATTTGAAAAAGTTGAAATCTGCGGCAAGGCTGCCCATCGCGCTGCTCGAAAATCGCCCGGACTATGAAAATATAGATCTTCCTCAATCCGATCAAATAATGAGCAGAACAATATCGATGCTGATAAAGCTTTCATGGACAGAGGATGAGCTTAAGCAGCGGATAGAAAAGATTGTTGGGGTGATAGACAAAGGATAGTTATATGTTTCGTAATTTCAAAATGGTTTCACGGGTTGTTTTCGGCAGGGGCTGCTTTAATCAGCTTGATGATATTCTTGCTGAAAAACGAGGCGATAGTGATTCTTTTATTGTTTTTTTAGTTGATGATGTGTTTGAGCAAAGCCGGCTGGCAAAAAGGATTTTTGCAAAAAACAAAGATTTTATAATATGGGTTAATGTTGATGATGAGCCTAAAACAGCTTATGTTGACGATCTTACACAGCGGATTAAAGGCTATGCGCATAGATTGCCGGACGGCGTTGTCGGCATAGGCGGGGGAAGCTCTATGGACCTCGCCAAGGCGGTCTCTTTGATGCTCACAAATCCGGGTTCTTCAGCAGATTACCAGGGCTGGGACCTGATAAAAAATCCAGCGGTTTATCATGTCGGCATTCCCACCCTTTCAGGGACCGGAGCCGAGGTGTCCCGCACCACAGTTCTTTCAGGTCCTGAAAAAAAGCTGGGAATAAATTCAGACCACACAGTGTTTGACCAGATTGTGCTCGATCCTGAGCTGATTGCGGGCGCACCGGCTGACCAGCGTTTTTATACGGGCATGGATACTTACATACATTGCGTGGAATCGTTAACCGGCACATATCTTAACGCTTTCAGCAAAGCGTATGGTGAAAAGGCTTTAAAGCTTTGCAGAGAAGTTTTTTTAGAGGGCGGCGTTGATAGCGACGACAAGCTGATGATGGCCTCATACTGTGGCGGTATGAGCATCGCCTATTCACAGGTCGGAATATGTCATGCCCTGTCCTACGGACTTTCCTTTGTTTTAGGTACCCACCATGGAATAGGCAATTGCATAGTATTTGATTATCTTGATGAATACTATTCAGAATGGGTTGATGAATTTCGCTGGATGATGGAGAAACACGGCATTAATCTCCCACGAAATCTTGTGGCTGGCATAGAAAAGGATCAGCTTGAAAAAATGGTTGATGTGGCCCTTGTTCTTGAGCCGCTCTGGGAAAACGCCTTAGGGGCCGGCTGGAGGAAAATTATGACCAGAGAAAAAATAAAAGATCTGTACCAAAGGATGTAGGTGACTACTCAGGTGAATAGACTGAAGGCTGAAGGCTTTTAGGGGAGCGTATGCTGTCAACGAAAATCCAAACAATTATTTCCAGAGGAATCAAGAGGTTAGGGTTGTGGAAAGCAAATAACAGCTTGATTCCTAACATATATTTTGGAAGGCACATAGCCTGTGTTCCGGACAATTCGGTTGTCTTTTTTCCGTGCAGTGAAAATATTCTTTTTTGTGGATTTGCAGGAATTGTTTCCTTTAAAAACAGCAAACAGACGGGCGGTTGTGTTGACATAGCCCTGCTGGAGGATATGGTCAAAAGGGTTGAATCTTGCGGTTACGACAATTGCATAAAAAACCAATATGTTCTTGATGCAGATTATCTTGGCGGCAAAAAACATATCACTTCCCTGGTAAAGTCGGTTAAGTCGTTAAAGGAACCGGATCTATTTTATGATATATTCATAAACAAATCGATTCAAGACAGCCTTTCCAAACTTGCCGATCAGTTTTCATGTGTTATTGATGCGGAGTCAAAAGCGCTTGCAGAAAATATGGGATACCTTGATTCCGGCGCGGTAAATATTATGTCCCGGAGCATCGAGAGCCTCAGGGATATTGAATGGTGCATTACAAGGGAGATAACAGGGAACATACGAAAAATAAAAAAGTTGATTCCTGTTACTGCCGAGCCTCCTGCTGTTTCCTCTTTCATTGTCTTTAAAAAAATAAATGCCGTTTTAAACAGCACAGATCGTCTCGAGGTAAGAGGACGGGACTCGGCAGGTGTTTCTTTGTTGTTTATTCTTGGCGGAAATGAATTTAAACGTTTTAATGAAGAAATCGGCAAAGCAGGTCTATATGACCGGCTTAGAGAGCGATCTGATCATAAGGTTCTTCTCAACAACAGTATCAGCATACACGAGAGTGTCACTGCAGACGGAAACAAAAAGGCGGCAATCGCTTTTACATATAAGATTGCCGCTGAAATAGGCAACCTCGGAGATAATGTTAAATTTTTACGCGGGCAGGTCGCAGGCGATTTGATTTTGCATAAACTGATATCTTTTTCCCACTTATATCATACTGTTTCGGCACATACCCGCTGGGCTTCGATGGGCGTTATCAGCGAGCCCAACTGTCATCCGGTAGATAATAGAACTTTAAACAACTCTGGGGAAGAAAGGGGCATAATCCATGTCTGTTTTAACGGTGATATAGACAATTATATGGATCTGAAAAGCAAATATGAAGCCGAGGCCGGTTTAATACATAAAGAGATTACAACCGACACCAAGATCATACCGCTTTGGATAGACAGATATATTCAGCAGGGCTTTGATGTGGAAGAGTCGTTCCGTCTTGCTGCCTGCGATTTCGAGGGTTCTCATGCCATATGCATGCATACAGACCTTGCCCCAGGCAAGCTTTTTCTTGCGCAAAAGGGAAGCGGCCAGACCATATTTATAGGCATGGCAAACGATTTCTACATGCCTACATCAGAGGCATATGGATTTATTGAGGAGACCTCTAATTATATTAAGATGAACGAAAGAAAGGAAACAGATAGTGTAAACAGCAAAACAAGCGGTCAAATCATTATCTTAGATCAGGCATCTGCCGGGGGCTTAGGCGGTATAAAGGCGATGTTTTATGACGGCACACAGGTTGAACTTGAAGAAAAGGACATAAAACACAGCGATATTACATCAAGAGACATAGACCGCCAGGGTTTTCCTCATTATTTTTTAAAAGAAATTATGGAATCTCCGGATTCTGTGGAAAAAACCCTTCAGAATCGCTGGAAAATAAAAGACAGGGATAGCAAAATCTATGAAATAATACTTGAAGAAAGCGTCTTGTCGCAATCAATACAAAAAGCGCTGGTAAATAACAAAATAAAGCGAATCTTTTTCGTAGGTCAGGGCACCGCAGGGGTAGCAGCGATGGTATGCGCCGACATCCTGAATTACTACCTGGAAGACCTGACTCTGCTTGTCAGTGCCATGAAAGCATCTGAGCTAAGCGGGTTTAAGCTTAATGATCATACCAATGCAGCCGGCATGGAAGATACTCTTGTTGTCGCTATAACCCAATCAGGAACAACAACAGACACAAATTGCGCCATGGATATGGTGAAACAGCGCGGCGCCCACACCCTTGCCATCGTAAACAGGAGGGATTCGGATATAACTTTCAAGGTGGACGGCGTGATGTACACCAGCACCGGCAGGGACATTGAGATGTCTGTTGCCTCAACAAAGGCATTCTATTCACAGATAGTAGCCGGCGCCATTTTAGGCCTTTATATTGCTTCCCTGAAAGGACGCAGAAATGACGCATTTGTCACAGAGGAGATAAAACAATTAACAACGCTTCCTTCGTGTATGAGAGCGATCCTTGCCATGAGAGAGCAAATCGGCATGTCTGCACAAAGGCTTGCCGTGAAGAAAACGCACTGGGCGGTCGTAGGCAGCGGTCCCAACAAGGCCGCGGCAGATGAAGTCAGGATAAAATTGAGCGAACTTTGCTATAAGACCATTTCATCCGATTTTGTTGAGGACAAAAAACACATCGATCTTTCCTCGGAACCGCTGATTATTATTTGCGCAGCAGGGACAGGGGTGAGCGTGCTTGGCGATATCGTGAAGGATGCTGCAATATTCCAGTCGCACAAGGCAACTTCCGTAGTAATAGCTGACGAGGGCGAAAACAGATTTGATAACTATGCCGCCGATGTTTTCCATGTTCCAAGGGTTAACAGCCATCTTGCGCCGATTGTAAACACCCTGGTCGGACATATATGGGGTTATTATGCTGCTCTTGCCATCAATGAAGGCTCAAGATTCATGTATAATTTTAATACGGAGATACAAAGCCTGATAGATGATCATACGGCAAAAGGGATGGATGTTTACGAGGTAATACTTGAAAAATCATTTAGAGAGAGAATTGCGCAGTTCTACACTGAATTTAGAAAAAAACTGCAAAACAGTTTTCCCTATGCCATGGGGTTTGAATCAGCATCCGATTTGATTCTTTTGCTGAAATATCTGTCCGGAAGGCTGCCTGTATCAGATTTTGAGATCGATTTCGGCATAAAGGGAACCCCTCTTAACATGTTAAGCAGGCTTTTCAGGTGCCTTGGAGATTCGATAAACAGCATGGCCCGTCCTGTGGATGCGATCAAGCACCAGGCCAAGACGGTTACGGTCGGAACAAGCCGAATCAGCGAAAGAATAGAGGGAATATTATTTGAGGCTCTTACGACGTATCATTTAAATCTTTCACAACTGATCAATAAAAATATAGTAGTGCTGAAAAATCTGCAGGATATTGTTGCAGGCATTGAAGGATCCATCCTTTACAAGATTAGCAGCCTGAACCTTCTTGGCGAACCCACGGATGAGACAATAATAGAAATAACGAGTAAAGAAGGTACGCTATCCGACATTCCATCCCGCGTGGAAAAGGATATAATTCTTAAAGGGACCAAAAGAATCATTGTGCGGGAAGGAAATGTCTATATAGGCATAGGGAGGCAGGATGACCGCAGCATTATTATTATTCCCGTCCTTTCAGCTTCTCATGCCACTCCGAATATGCTCGAATATCTGCTTTTGTTGCACATCTCCTTTAAGGAAAATATTTCCACCTCCACAAAGATAAGAGCCCTTGGCGGAAAGTATGAGCGAATAAAGAACATTGTGCAGGAAAGCAGCGTTGTATGGGATGAGAAATATATCGAACTGGTTGATATGCGGAGCCTTTTTGGAATATCAGCCGAAAAAATAAGCGAAATCATTGTTGCCAGTATAGGCGGCTGAACATATTAAAAGATGAACGTCCAATCCGCCAAAGGGCTCTGGCGGAAACATTGAACGTCGAACGCCGAATAATGATGTCGCTACGCTCCTCAAATTATTCCAACATCGAATGAAAAAACAAACACCAAATGAGAAACAAAGGTTCAGGGTTCAGGGGTTCAGCTCGAAACTTGAAACTCGCAACCAGCAAAAATCTCCGACCTCTGACCTCCGACCTCTGTTTCTTCATCTTTTCCCATTCAACGTTCGATGTTGGACGTTCGATGTTCGATGTTCATTTTTTTCAGTCCCTCCTGGGCAAAAACAACTTAGCGTTTATGCCCCTGACCTCCGACCCCCATTGTCTTTAAGAGAGCATCTTTTTCTTTTTCAGTTAGATAGCGCCAGGTTCCTGCGGCAAGCCTTCCAAGCCTTATATTTGCAACCCTTACCCTCTTTAAGCTAATGACATGGTTTCCTGTTTTTCCGGCCATGCGGCGTATCTGTCTGTTTTTGCCCTCTTTCAGCACAACCCTAAACCGTTTTGGGGAAATTCTTTTTGTTTCCGCGGGCCTGGTTTTTGTTCCCATCATCGGCATACCCTGTTCCATGTTCAGGAGAGCCCTGTCTGTCATGGGGTTTGCCACTGTTACTTCATATTCTTTTTCGTGGTCAAAGGAAGGATGGGAAAGCCTGTGATGCAGCCTCCCATCATTTGTTAAAAGCAAAAGCCCTGTTGAATCTTTGTCAAGACGTCCCACCGGATAAACGCGCCTGGAAATATCCAGAAGGTCGAGCACAATCTTATCGCCTGGTTGCCTGCAGCTTGTGACATAGCCCTTGGGTTTATTTAGCGCTATATAAACCAGATCCTGCTTAATTACAGCCGGCTTTCCCTTAATTTCCACTCTATCTTTTTCAGGATCGACCTTTGTGCCGAGCCTGGTGACAACCTTGCCGTTAACCCTTACAAGGCCGGCAGTAATATATTTTTCTCCATGTCTTCTGGAACAGAGTCCCGCCATTGAGAGAAATTTTTGCAATCGCATCAATGCCATATTTGGTAACCGTTCACGATTTTTTTATTGAGCTATTACGATTGCAGCGTGATTGATCGATAGTAACCGCTCACAGTTCACAGTTTTTTATTGATTGCTCTTCTGTTTTTTTCAACCGGGAACTGATAACTGTGAACTGTGAACCATGAACGTTGAACCGCTCAACTTAGGTTTATATCTCCGATCTCTGACTTCCGACTTCCGACTTCTGACTTCCGACTTCTGACCTCCGATCTCTGACCTCCGATCTCTGACCTCCGATCTCTGACTTCCGTCCTCTGACTTCTGACTTCTGACTTCTGACTTCTGACTTCTGACTTCTGACTTCTGACTTCTGATCTCTGACTTCCGTCCTCCGTCCCTACGATCTGTAATCAGCATTTATCTTAATATAATCAATGGAGAAATCGCAGGTAAAAACCGAGGAAAATCCCTTGCCCTGATGAAGATCGATTAACACGGTAAATTCAGGTTTTTTGAGTACCTTTGTTGACGCGGCTTCAGCGGCTTTTCCGCATCCCAAACCGTTTTTAACCATCATAATATCATCAAAGAAGATATCAATCTTATCAGGATTAATAGGAACATCGGCTCTGCCTGCTGCTGCAATAATTCTTCCCCAGTTTGCGTCTTCTCCGAAAAAGGCTGTTTTTACAAGATTTGAATTTGCCACAATGCCGGCGATTTTATAGGCGTCTGTGTCTGATAGCGCCCCCTTTACGACAATTTCGACCAGCTTTGTTGCCCCCTCTCCGTCTTTCACTATTTTTTTTGCAAGGCTTGTCAGGACATTATCGAGCATGTTTTGAAATAAATGATTATGGGAAGAACTTGTCATTGTTGCTTTTGACAAACCGTTTGCCATGATAATAACAGTGTCATTTGTGCTCATGTCGCCGTCAATGGTTATTCTGTTAAAGGATCGTTTGGTTGCACTATTAAGGGATTTGTGCAGAAATTCGGGCGAAACTTTAAGGTCTGTGCAGACAAAACAAAGCATTGTGGCCATTGATGGGCATATCATGCCGGCTCCTTTGGCTATGCCGGTTATTGTAAAGGTTTTGCCTTCAATATTTCCCTGGGTGGAAACCATTTTTGGCACAGTATCGGTTGTCATTATGGCTCTGGCAAGATCGTAAAATCCTTCAGACGCAAGAGCTTTGACAAGGCCGGGAGTTGCGGTCTCGATCTTATTAATCGGTAAAGGCTCGCCAATAACCCCTGTTGAAGCCACAAGCACCAGCTCTTCGGAAATTCCAAGTTCAGATGCGCAAAGCCTTGCCATGTTTTTTGCATCGTTAATTCCCTGTTTGCCGGTGCAGCAGTTTGCATTGCCGCTGTTAATAACAACCGCCTGGCAAAGGCCGGACTTTATCCGCTCCCTGTCAAGCAGTATATGTGCACCCTGCACCCTGTTTCTTGTAAACACACCGGCTGCATTTGCGGGAACCGTTGAAAAGATCAGCCCCAGGTCCTTTTCGACATTTTTTTTAAGCCCGGATGCAATCCCTGCGGCCTTAAAGCCCGGGCACAATATTTTTTTCATATTATCCATTTCTCTTAATATTGACATTTAAGATTTTTCCCTTTGGTCGAAATGACAACAAGCAGGGTTTTCATTCAGCCACTATATACCATTATTTGTAATGAAAATGCAAAAATTATATGTAGCCGTTCACGGCTTGAAGCTTGAAATTGGAAAGTAGAAATTGGGAAGAGATGAAACGAGTTTACGAGTTAGATGTTTACAAACTGGCAGAAGCGTTATCAAATATGGTCTATGGTCTGGCACGATTTTGATAAGTGGAACAAAAAGGTTCATTTAAAGAAACCAAATCATGGTTGCGAAAACTCATCAGAAGAAAAGTTTTATCTGAGTCAAACGCGAGAGAATACAAAGCAATAGTTGAAAAACTCGGCCCCAAATTGAATGCGTTCATTAACAGTACACGTGCAGCGCAGGCGCTTGCGCCGCGTGAAAGCATGAAGGCCAAATTTCTAATTTCTAATTTCAACGTTCCGTGAATGCTTACAATTATATCATTCCAAAAGCCTCGAAAGCTTTTAGTTCAGATGAGCGCATTTTCTGATGAAAGGCATGCAACGAGACCTTTGAATTTTGTCATTTCGAGGAGTGTCAACGACGAGAAATCTTAATGATTCAAGTCCGTTAAGATTTCTCCCTTCGGTCGAAATGACAAATAACGATGGTTTTTCAAAGGTCTCGCAACGAGAGGAAGGGGGGATAGAAAAAAACATGGCAAGCATCGTTTATTATGCTTGCCATGTTTGTATTATAAACCTGCTGGTAGTTACTTCTTCTTTTTGGGATGGCACTTTGTACAGGTTGTAGGCGCTGCTTTTGTACCGGTTTTCTTATTGAACTTCTTATGGCAACCCTTGCAGTTGTAGTGAATCGCCTCGGCATGGTATTCTAATCTTTGTTTCTTTGTAAGCTTCGGCGCACCCTTTCCCTTTGGTCTTTCACTGGCTATTTTATGGCACTCGATGCAATTCTGGACATTATCACCTGCTTTCAGATTATTAAGAGGTTTGTTGTCTGCATCATGGTGACATTCTCCGCAGCCTGCTTTATAATCCTCGATATGCTTCTTATGTGAAAACGTGACTATGCTCTTTTTATGCTTAGCATAAGCCTTGTTTTCCATCTTGATCACATCAGGAACAGTAGTGCCAGCATAAATACCGGTTGCAACAAACAGGGCGGCAATACCAAAAACAGCCATAACTATCAGATATTTTTTACGCATAAACACACTTCACCTCCTTCCGTATATTTATTTACCTAAGATGAGCGATTAGCTCTTAGCAATTAGCTTTTATTATTTCAGGTGGTTATCAGCGATTCGATTTTCACCTTCGCCAACGGGCTCTGGCGGATTGACCTTTAGCAATATATTGAAATTATTGTGCTAACTGCTAAAAGCTAACTGCTAAAAGCTTAATTAAGATATTTATCAAGCACAATCGATTTTGTCAATAACAAACAACGTCTGATTATATTAGAAGTTTTTTGCTATTCTGAAACAACCTTATCGCTTTCCTTTGCCTTCTCTTTCCCAAAAACCCTGGCGCCGATTATGCTTATTTCATACAGCAGCATTAAAGGAACAGCCATCATTATCTGCGTCACAACATCGGGTGGAGTTAAAATAGCAGAGCCTGCAAAAAACAATATTAGCGCATATTTTCTGTTTTTTTTCAAAAAATCTACAGAAACCAGTCCCAGCTTGGCCAGAAAGGTAATAATAAGCGGAAGCTCAAAAACAAGCCCAAAAGCGAGAAGTAACTTAGCAGAAAAACTTAAATATTCTTTCATTGATGGAAGCGGCTGTATGGTTTCAGATGCAAACCCTAAAAAAAACTTAAAACCAAATGGGAAAACAATAAAATATCCAAAGAGCGCCCCCCCAACAAAGAAAACAGAGGACAAAAAAACTATCGGAACAAGAAGACGCCTTTCTTTTTGATATAACCCGGGAGCAACAAACACCCAGAATTGATATAGAATAACCGGCGCTGCCAGCATAAGCCCGGACAGCAAAGCAACCTTTAAATAGGTAAAAAAAGCCTCGGGCAGACCCGTAAAAATCAGCTTATCGTCTGCGCCCATTGCCGATATAAGCGGATGAGATAAGATATCAAATAATTTTTCCTTAAACCCGTATGAAATAACAAATCCTATGCCGATAGCTATAAAACAGGCGACAAGACGCTTTCTCAGCTCTTCGAGGTGGCCGGTAAAAGGGATTTTCTCATCCTCATTTTTCTTCATTTTTTAAAGGTCCTCTATCCTCTTCCTCTTCGGGCTCCTCTTTGCTTTTTTTATCATTTGAAGATGCCGAGATCTTCTGAGCCTTATCGTCAAGATCAATATTTACATCAACAGCCTCCCTGATATCGTTGTTCATTTCATCAAAAGTTTTTTTTACATCCGTCAATTCATTATCTACATCTATTGATTCTTTTAATTCACTTGTAGCCTTCTTAAATTCGCGCAAAGCACGGCCCAGGGATTTCGCAAGATCGGGAAGTTTTTTTGGGCCTAGTACAATAAGGGCTACCGCCAGTATTAAAATCATTTCAGGCATGCCGATGCCAAACATATAAATACCTCTAATTATAGGTAAACGTTCACAGGTTGCATTTATGCCATACGGAGTTGTTTTGAAAGATGAGCGTCCACTACACATTAAAAGATGAACGTCCAACATCGAACGTCGAACGTCCAACATCGAATGATGAAATCGCTTCGCTCCGCTAGTTTATAAATTGGCAGAATACCTTATTCGATGTTCATAGCCTTTTAGCTTTTTCTCGTTCCCACGCTCCTGCGTGGGAATGTATACCATATGGGTTCCCACGCAGGAGCGTGGGAACCAGGGATCCTATAATAAAGTTAACCTCTGAACCGTGAACGGTTACAATTATAGTTACTCGTTACTCTCAACCAGCAATCTTGTGTCTAATACTTATTTTTCAGAAAACTGTCAAGCTTGCCGGCGACTTTACTCGACCACTCGACCAATCTCCGGCTTCAGAATAAGAAAGTATAATTCCCCTGGATGTTGCATGTGGCCCGCCGCTATTTCAGCATATCTTCCGTTCCCAAAGAATATATCGCCGCGGCCCGGACCAAGAATTGCCCCTCCGGTATCCTGGTTTAAAACAAACCGATTGCAGTCTTTCCATATATGAATCTTGCCGGCTCCGTCTATTAGTGGTTTTTTTGTCTTAATAAAGGCCAGAGCGGCCTTTGGAAATATTTTTCTGTCTAATGCTATGGATCTGCCCGGAGTTAATTTGACATTGAGACAGCCCAGGGGGCCATCTTTTTCTATTTTGAAAAACACATAACTGGGATTGTAATACAAAACCGTGTCAAGCTCTTCTGGATTATCCCGCAAATAGGCTCGAATTTTCTGCATGGACATCTCTGGTCTTGGTATTTTACCCTTTTCAATCAGATATTTTCCTATGCTTCTATACGGCCGGCCGTTTGAGGTATGATAATGAACATTAATTGTTTTTCCGTTATCCAGACAAATTTTTCCAGAACCTTGAATCTGAAGAAAAAAGAGGTCAACCCGATCCTTTACCCATGCAACAGGCTCGGCCTTGCCTTCAAGACAACCTTCATGCTCAATTTCTCTGCGTTCATGGTAAGGCACAACCTTATTTTCAAAAAATCTTCCGATTATTTTTTTATCTGAAAACTTTGGAGAAAACAGCGAAAGATCAATTACAGCCAGATCATCAGGCCATGCGTAAACCGGAAATCTGAATTCATCACTTTGCGTTAGACTGCCTTCTAATATTGGTTCGTAATACCCTGTAAAAAGAACCTTCCCGGATCCATTACTTCCGCCATTACTTCCACCATTACATCCGATAGACCTGTAAACCAAAAAATTAGACCTTATAAATCTATTCAAGTCGTGTTTCAATGGTTTTGCCTGAATACAGGTCAGAAAATACTGCAAAGATCTAATCAGATGATCAGCGGTAAAGCTGTCTTTGCCGAACATGAAACTTTTGTCAGAAGGAACCTGTTTAAGATATGAAATGCTCTTACAGATGCTGTGTTCTAAACCGTCATAAAGCATATCATCTGCAAACACGGGATATTCTGATAAAGAAATTCTGGCCAGAGCCGCTTTTCTGATAACAGACGGCTCTTTTTTAACAGCGGCACATCCTCCAACAAACAAAACAAATATGATAACAAACCTGCTTATACAATAAAATCGAGTCATGATTTCTTTTTTCTTATTCACTTCTATCTTCTGCTAGATGAAGTTGCCATTTTACGTTTTTAGAGGATAATTATTTTACCTGCCCCACAATATTGACTTAATAAAAAATACTATGATAAACAAAAATATCATGCAAAATCAAGGCAATTTGAATGATATATATCTTGATCCAGGTATGTTTAATGATATAAAGGGGTAGTAGCTTGCGGTGAAGAACTAATAATTTTGTTGAACCGGAGAGAATCAATGAGCCAATATGATATTATTTTAGATGCAACAGATATAGATCGTATAACGACAAGGATCAGCCATGAGATACTTGAAAAGCACAAAGGGGCTGGCAATCTTACGCTGATCGGTATTCACACACGCGGCGTTTATCTTGCAAAGCGTATTCAGTCCATAATTGTTGGGATCGAAGGGGTTTCAATTCCAACGGGCGATATGGATATTACGCTATACCGCGACGACTGGACCAGAATTAGCCATCACCCAATAGTTCAGGCCACAGACATAACATTTTCCGTAGATGGGAAGCAGATCATATTAATTGATGATGTTCTGTTTACAGGTCGCACCATAAGGGCGGCAATGGACGCACTTATAGATTTTGGAAGGCCTGACCGTATTGAGCTGGCTGTGCTTGTTGATCGAGGGCACAGGGAGCTTCCGATTCAGGCAAATTATGTCGGCAAATTTATTGAAACAAGACTCTCTGAAACGGTAAATGTTTTACTGGCCGAACATGACGGCAAAGACCAGGTGACTATTGCAAAGCTCTCATCCTGAGATTTGATGTAATATTATGAGCACAAGAGAACATCAAAAAAAGGCCCCGAAGAGTGTAAAGGCAGGCATAATATCGGTTTCAACGACCCGAACAATTGCGGATGATAAAAGCGGCCTCTGGATAAGCAAGCGGGCCAAAAAGGAGGGGCACGAGGTAGTGTTTCACAGCGTTATTCCGGATGATACCAAAACAATAGCGCAAACCGTCATTGAGGTTATGAGCGATTATAAGCCCAATGTTATTTTGCTTACAGGCGGCACAGGCATAAGCAGTAAAGACGTTACCATTGAAGCTGTGCGTCCAATGTTTGACAAGGAGCTTACGGCGTTCGGTCCTCTTTTTGCCCAGCTCAGCTTCGAACAGATAGATTCTGCCGCCCTTTTATCCCGCGCTACTGCCGGAGTTGTTAAAGGAACCATTATCTTTTGCATGCCGGGAAGCCTCAAAGCATGTAAACTCGCATGCAAGGCTCTTATTTTTCCTGAACTCGGACATCTTGTCAAACATGTCTATGAAGACACGCCCATGTCTGAAAAAGAACCATCCTCAGAATAATTTAATAGTATAGGAATTTCCTTTCCTAAAATAACAAACAACAAATCACAAATATCAAATAAATTACAATGACCAAAATTCAAAATCCCAAACCCGTATATGACCCAAACCCGCCTGCCGTCCGTCGGGCAGGTTTGAAACTCCAAACATGTTTTGGTTATTGATGCTTGAAATTTGGGATTTATTTGTAATTTGATGCTTGAAATTTGGAGTTTTATAAGTTCAAAGCTTTCCGCAATTATCTCCCATAGTTTTATAAAAAAGGGCTTCATCTACGCGCCCCCGTTTCAGGCATCCATTAGCATAGATTGCGCATTTTTCCTTCAAGGTTTTTATGGCCGCTCTGTATTGCTCCTCTGAAAGCAGGCTGCTTGCAATTATTTTGTTTAGCGCCTTAATCCGGTATTTGTCCAGCAAGGGCATCCTTGAAAGCTGATCACTATGTCCGCCGCGCTTTATGATAAGGGGCGTATCTATGAGGTATACAGGATAGCCACAGCTTATCCTGAGCCACAGATCATAGTCTTCGCATGCGGGCAGGTCTTCATCAAACAGGCCGACTTCATCAAATAGCTCGCGCTTTATCATTACAGCGGAAGGGCTCACCATGCACAGATTTAAGGAATGTTCAAAAATCATTCCTGACAACTTCTTGTGTCGCGTTTTTGGGTTGACCCTTACGTTGTTTCTAATCCATATCTCATCAGTCTGGCAAATCAGGGCGTCATGATTTTTATTAAAAAAATCAACCTGTGTTGATAGCTTGTTCGCCATCCAGAGATCATCCGAGTCAAGAAAGGCGATAAACCGGCCGGACGACAGCGCAATCCCCCTGTTTCTTGACGCGCTGACCCCTTTGTTATTCTGACTGAACGCCATAATATTATCCTTATATGAATTCAGGATGTCCGGGGTGTTGTCGGTTGAACCGTCATCTATAACAATCAGCTCAAAATCTTCAAAATTTTGGGCCAGGACCGAATCAATGGCCTCTTTAAGTATCCAGCCGCGGTTGAAAGTCGGGATGATTACACTTACAAGTGGATTTTCTCTTTTTTTGTTCATTTACAAAATCCATATCATAGGCTACAAAAACTTATCAAATATTTTTTCAACCGCAAAGGCAATTGCAGGAAATTTCTTAAATGCATAACATAAAAGAGCTTACGTCGCTTATGAAGGAGCTTGAAGACCAGCTCTCAATCTGCACGCGTTGCGGGATGTGCCAGGCAGTATGCCCGGTCTTTGCGGAAACAGGCCATGAAGCCGATGTGGCTCGCGGAAAACTGGCGCTTCTTGACGGACTTGCGCATGAAATGTTCAAAGATCCAGAAGGTGTTTACAAGCGCCTGACCCGTTGTCTTCTTTGCGGCTCCTGTGAGGAAACCTGCCCCAGCCAGGTAAGTGTCCTGGAAATCTTCTTTAAAGCCCGTATGATCCTTACATCTTTTATGGGGCTTTCTTCAGCGCAAAAGCTGATATTAAGAGGTGTGCTGGCCCATCCTGAAACCTTTAACCGCTTTTTAGAATGGTCTATATGGGCTCAGAGACTTTTTATTAGACCGGCAGACAAACTTATTGGGACCTCTTGCGCTAGGTTTGCCTCGCCTTTACTAAGAAATCGTCACTTTATGCCTCTGGCAGGCAAACCGTTTCACAGATTACTGCCGGCTCAGCGCACAGGATCAGGCCATTCAGGCATTGAGGTGGGATTTTTTGTCGGCTGCCTTACAGACAAAATTTTTCCAGGAGTTGCTCAGACTGTTTGCGATGTTTTGGATCATCATGGAGTGGGCATCTTTATACCGGAAGGTCAAGGTTGCTGCGGCCTTCCAGCCCTGACTTCAGGTGACGCAGATACTTTTAAGCGCCTGGTTAGCTTAAATCTTGAAATATTTGAGAAACAAGAGTTTGATTATCTAATTACATCATGCGCTACCTGCGCTTATACGATAAAAAAGCTATGGCCCATGATGTTTCGCAAAAAAAGATCCGATCTCAAGGACAGGATTGAAAAAATGGCGGATAAAACCATGGATATTAATCAATTTCTTGTGTCAAAAGTCGGCATTAAAACCGGAGAGATTAACAGCGATCAACCTAT
This sequence comes from Desulfobacteraceae bacterium, assembly GCA_028571455.1. Taxonomy (GTDB): domain Bacteria; phylum Desulfobacterota; class Desulfobacteria; order Desulfobacterales; family ETH-SRB1; genus Desulfaltia. The sequence goes on from JAPVVG010000216.1 coordinate 33,999, forward strand.
TGTGATAACCTATCACGACCCGTGCCACCTTTCAAAATCTCTTGGAGTGTCGGCCGAACCCAGGGCGCTCATTAAGGCCAATCCTCGATACTGTTTACAAGAGATGCCCGAAGCAGACAGGTGTTGCGGGTTTGGCGGAAGCTTTAATTTGCAGCACTATGCTATCTCATCTCAAATCGGAAAGCGGAAATTAGCCAATATCTTAAGCACAGGATGTTCGATGGTCGCCACCGGATGCCCTGCCTGCATGATCCAGATTTCAGACATGCTTTCCAGGTCGCAAAGCAAAGTTGTTGTTAAACATCCTGTAGAAATCTATGCTGAGACACTAAATTGATCATTCCGCATTGTTACAGGAGATCCGGAAGATGTGATTTGAAGAGGCGTGGGGTATGGACAGAAAGTCGATTAAGTCAGGAAGAAGCGGACAAATCATTTGCTACAAAAGCGGACAAATCTATTTATTGACAACATTGTTTCTTGACAGAATTTGCGTATTTTGCTAATAATTACAAAATTTATTGTAAACAAGGCAATCTGGGGAAGTTAATATTAATTTTGTAAATTTTGGAGGTTTGATATGGCAGTTTATATTTTTGGGCATAAAAGTCCTGACAGCGATGCCGTGTGTGCGGCCATTGCTCTGGCCGACCTTAAAACCAAGCTTGGTGTAGAATCCGTTCCTGCAATGCAGGGGGATCCCACTCCTGAGACAAAGTTTATTCTGGACAGATTTGGTTTTAGCGCTCCTGAATTTTTAGGCAGCGGCGCCGGCAAACAGGTTATTCTTGTTGATCATTCCGACCTTGCTCAGAGTCTTGATGATCTGAAAGAGGCGGAAATTCTTGGGATCGTGGATCATCACAAGCTCGGTGATGTAACCACGTCTAGTCCGCTTGAAGCATGGATCTGGCCGGTTGGCTGTACCTGTACAGTGATAAAGGCTATGTATGGGTTTTTTGGTGTGGAGATCCCCAAAAACATCGCAGGGATAATGCTTTGCTCTATCTTAAGCGACACCGTTATCTTTAAGTCAGTCACATGCACAGACCAGGACAAGGAGGCTGCAGAAGCCTTGGGCAAAATTGCCGGTGAGTCTGATTTAAAAGCTCTTGGCATGGAAATGTTCACGGTCAAGTCAGCCGTTGAAGGCACCCCCACCAGAGATCTGGTCTTCCGCGACTTTAAGGACTTTAATATGAGCGGAACTAAAGTTGGGATTGGTCAGCTCGAGGTTGTTGATCTGGCTATTCTGGATGCTGTCAAACCGGCTCTGGCTGAAGAAATCAAGGCAGTCAAGGCTGAAGAAGGCAGGCATTCTGTTTTTCTTTTGTTGACCGATATCATGAAAGAAGGTTCTGAAATGCTGATAGCGTCTGACGATCCTTCCGTGGTTGAAAAGGCTTTTGGCGTAGCGCCCAAAGAGAACCAGGTATGGCTGGACGGCGTTATGAGCCGCAAAAAACAGGTTGTTCCCAATTTTGAAAAGGCCTTTGCCGGCTAACAGTTTAAACAGTTATCACTAAAAGCCTTGCATCTTTTTGCTTTGCATGCAGGGCTTTTTTTTAATGGTTTTCCTTATAACCAACATACAATACCGCAATTCCAAGCGATAATTTTTTCCATCTGACATCTTGAAACCCTGCCTGACGCATGGTTGCGGCAAATGAATAAGGATCTGGAAAATTTTCAACAGAACAGGGAAGATATTGATATGCCTTTAGATTCTTTGAAAACAGCCATCCTATAACAGGTAGGATTTTTCTAAAATAAAAATGGAACAAAGCCGGCAACAATCCTTTTTCAGGAAAAGCCAATTCAAGCACAACAAGCATCCCGTTGCTGGTTAACGCGCCATAAAAAATCTGTAAAGCCGACAACTTGTCAATAATGTTCCTGATGCCGAATGCAATTGTAACAGCGTCAAAGGTTTCTGCTTTAAACGGAAGATTCAATGCGTTTCCGGAAACCAGATGAATATTTGAGCCGGCATGCATATTCTTTATTTTGTCCCTGGCAAGCATGAGCATGGATGTTGAAAAATCGATTCCATAAACTTTTACAGTCGGCCCTTTTTGCCGCATTATTTCAAGGACAACATCGCCGGTTCCGCAGGCCACATCCAGCAATGACGCGCCGGCAGGAACTTTTATTTCAGACACCATCATCCTTCTCCAGTAAACATCCTGTCTGCAGCTTAAAAGACGGTTTAACAGATCGTACCTTGGCGCTATTTGCTCAAACATCTCCTTTACAAAGGGAAGCTCTACATTCTTCATTGACAACCACGCCTTATGCATTATTTTTTTAAGTTAAGTGTATCTATATCATATCAAAAAGGCTGTGACAACATGAGAGCCGTAAAAATATCGGGAAGCTAAATGACTGCTAAACGTGATTACTATGAAATTCTTGGTATAAGCCGCAATGCTTCTGAAGGTGAAATAAAGGCTGCTTACCGCAAACTGGCCCTTAAATACCATCCTGACAGAAACCCTGGCGATAAAACAGCGGAAGAAAGTTTCAAAGAGGCTGCCGAAGCCTATGAAGTGCTTCATGACCCCCAGAAGCGCAATATTTATGATCAGTATGGGCACCAGGGCATTGAAGGAACCGGTTTTTCCGGTTTTGGTGGTTTTGACGATATTTTTTCAAGTTTTGGAGACATTTTTGAAGATTTTTTCGGATTCAGAACATCAACAGGCTCCAGGACAAGAGTGCAGAGAGGGGCGGATCTTCGTTATAATTTAAACTTAAGCTTCATGGAAGCGGCCTTTGGGACAGACACGGAAATAAATATTGAAAAGATGGAGGTGTGCCCAACATGCAACGGCAATACTTGCGAACCTGGCACACAGCCGGAAACCTGCAGACGCTGTGGCGGCACAGGCCAGATCTCCAGGTCTCAAGGTTTTTTTACAGTAAGGACTACCTGTCCGACATGCCGCGGCCAGGGCCAGTACATACCTCATCCATGCTCTCATTGCAATGGGGCAGGGCAGGTGATGGTCGCTAAAAAGGTTTCTGTTAAAATACCGGCAGGTGTGGATTCAGGCTCCAGACTTCGTCTGACAGGCGAAGGAGAGGCTGGGCTTTACGGTGGCCCTTCCGGAGATCTTTATGTTTTTATTAGTGTGGAATCCCATGAATTTTTCGAACGCAACAATACGGACGTTATATGCCGGGTGCCGATATCATTTATACAGGCCGCGCTTGGGGATAAAATAATGGTACCAACATTAAACAATGAAAAGAGGCTCGAAATCCCCAAAGGCACACAGGCTGGCGATATATTGCGTTTTCCAGGACTTGGCATACCCTCTCTCAGGCACGGCAGACGCGGCGACCAGATAATGCAGATTATCATTAATACACCCACCAATCTTTCCAAGAAACAGGAAGAGCTTCTCAAGGAATTTGCAAAACTCGAATCAAGCAAGTTATCGACAAAATTAAAAAATATGTTCAAAAGCGTTCACACAAGAGCTTCCGGATAAACAAAAAAGATAGCCGTTCACGGCTTGAAACTTGAAATTGGAAATTGGGAAGAACAGTACAAAAGCATGAAGGCCAAATTTCTAATTTCTAATTTCAACGTTCCGTGAACGCTTACCAATAAAGGCAATCATGTTTGAGTTAAAGGTTATAACCCATTTTGCAGCAGCCCATCGGCTCAAAATGGTAGCAAAAAAATGTGAGAATATGCATGGTCACAACTGGAAGATTGAGGTTTGTGTGGGAGGTAAAAGATTAAACAACTCCGGAGTTATAATTGATTTCGGAAAGATAAAGAGGTATGTTGCCGAAATTACCGCAAAGCTTGACCACAGCGTCCTCAATGAACTTGATTGTTTTCGTGATAACAATCCATCGTCTGAAAATATTGCCCTTTATATTGCCAAAGAACTGCAGTCGATAATAAAAGACAACGACATAAAAGTTACAAGTGTAACAGCATGGGAATCAGAGGATGCGTGCGCAACTTACAAGCTCATCCCTTGAAATGATTGCAGAAACATCACGCACCTGTTTGCGGATATTTTTAATACCCCCTTCCTGGCGATCAACCAGTATTACAGCCTTAACCACGTTCAGGCCTTCAGATCTTGCACGCTCAATCGCCTTGATCGTCGAGCCTCCTGTTGTAACCACGTCATCTATTATCACGACCCTGTCGCCAGGTTTTACATCACCTTCGATCCACCTGACAATGCCGTGATCTTTCCTGGTCTTGCGTATTGAAAAGGCATTTATTGGTTTTTGATTTAATTCAGAGGCAAAAGCGGTCGCGACGGCAATAGGATCTGCGCCAAATGTAAGCCCGCCGATTGCCGCAACATTTAGATCTTTAATGGCATCAAACACAAGGTGACCGATTAAAAACATGCCTCTTGGGCTCAGAGTGGTTGGTTTGCAATTAACATAAAAACAACTCATGCTACCTGAAACGAGTTTAAAGGTCGGTTTATCACTATATTTAAAAGATTTTCGACAAAGGATTTCAACGAGTTCCTGTTTCATGGCCTGTATCCTCATTTTTTAAGTAGTTGTTGATTTTAGGGCAATTATAAGATAAAAAACCTCCACTGAACTGGAAGAAGCCTGTTTATGGGATTCAGCGGAGGTTTTGAGTTTTGAGTAAGGAAAACTGGAAACAGCACTCCCTAACCTCAAAAAATATAATACCATAAAAAATTAATTTTGGTCAATCTAAAAAAGGAGGTAACCGTTCACAGGTTCAGGGTTATTTTTCTTGGAGCGCCGCGCTAACTGCTATGCACCAATATTTTCAAATCGAAGATTGTTAGCAGTTAGCTTTTAGCAGTTAGCTTTTAGCAGTTAGCTTTTAGCAGTTAGCCTTTAGCTAAGAGCTAACAGCTAATGGCTAATAGCTTTATCCTGAACCTCTGAACCTTGAACCTTGAACCGTAAGTACTAAATGAAATCGGAGTTTATTATTCAATAAATCACCCCTTAATTAGCAAAGATTTACGAGGTCTATACAATGCATTTTAACGAGCCTTGCTGTAAATTGTTAATTCTTTTAGTAATGATTGGTCATTTTCTGGTTTTCCCCTGCCTTGCCAAAGCTGATGAAGCCGAAGAGGTCTTTACTCTTGAACAAACAATCAGGCAGGCAATAAAGGCCAATCTCGGGCTTAAGTCCTCCAGAGAGGATATAAATGCCGCTTCTTTCGCCAAGCTGAAACAACGAACCAATTTTTTTCCAACCCTGGGCGCAATCTATAGATACAATCGTAATTACGAAGAGCAAACTACGGCGGCCGATGGTGTAACGGTTCCAAAAAACAAGTATACCCTTACAGGCACATTCACCCAGCCTGTATTTACAGGGTTTTCCCTTATTAACAAATATAAGATTGCGGGCTTTAGTCTCGACCTTGCGCGGCTTAATGAAAAGACTACCCGGCAGGCGGTTGTTTTTGAAGCAAACAAAGTATATTTTAATCTATTAAAGGCGCAAAAGCTGGCGGCAATTGCAAGAGAAGCGGTTACGCAGATTTCGGCTCACAAAGATGTGGCAAAAAATTTCTATGAGGTCGGAATGACCCCTTTAAACGATTTGTTGAAAGCTCAGGTTGAACTGGCCAATGCACGCCAGGATTTTATTGTTGCTCAAAACAACCTGGAAACAGCAAAATCGAATTTTAATATTTTGTTGCGCAGGAAAATTAACGCCCCTGTTAAACTCAAGGATATTATTGATTATTGTTTTTTTGAAAAGAAAATCGATTTTTGCTTTGATATGGCTGAAAAAAACCGTCTAGAAATAAAAGCGGCCGAGCTGCAGGTTGAAATTGCACAAAAAGAGTTAAAGCTTGGGAAAACAGACTATTATCCATCAATAACATTGCAAGGTAATTATTATAAAGTTGGGACCGATTTTGATGCTGATGGTGGAGACGGGATAAGCGATCCTGATAGTTGGGATATTACAGCCACAGCTTCATGGAATTTCTGGGAATGGGGCAAAACCAGATACGGCGTAAAGGAAAAACTAAGCGCCCTTGCACAGGCTCGATATCAACAGGACGAAATTATCGACGATATTCATCTCGAGGTAAAACAGGCATACCTTAAAACCAAAGAATCTGAACAAAATATTATGGCTGTAAAAAAAGCCATTGAACAGGCCAGAGAAAATTTCAGAATCAGCGAAGAGCGCTATAAAGAACAGATGGACACTTCAACAGATGTCCTGGATGCACAAACGCTTCTTTCCAGAACCATGACTAATTATTACAATGCGTTATATGATTTAAAAATATCAAAAGCCTATCTGTATTGGGCAATGGGCCGGACGGACGAGGTTGAGACTGGCTTAGAATGATTGACAAAAATGACAAAAGTGCAATAATTTTGATGTTCCATGTCCACAAGAAGTACGGCTCAAAAAAGGCTTTAATCAATATAAACCTCGACGTGTCCAAAAATGAATTCCTTTTTATCACCGGCCCCAGCGGGGCAGGCAAATCCACCCTGCTGAAGCTCCTTTATCTTGGAGAATCTGTATCAGAGGGGCAGATATTAATCGACGGAATGAATCTTTCCAGAATTTCCCGCAAACGAATTCCGCTTTTAAGACGAAAGTTAGGGATAATATTCCAGGATTACAAGCTGATACCCACGAAAACCGTATTTGATAATGTTGCTTTAGTGCTTGAGGCAATGGGTAAAAAAAGGCAGTTTGTCCAGAAAAAGGTAAACAGCGTGCTGAGAACGGTAGGAATGGAAAGCAGGTTTAATGCCCTGCCTCAAAGCCTATCAGGCGGAGAACAGCAAAGAATTGCTGTAGCCAGGGCGGTTGTAGGAGCGCCTAAGATAATTTTAGCTGATGAACCAACCGGCAGCCTTGACTCAGAATCGGCCGGCGTTATCTTTGATCTTCTTAAAGGGTTCCACACGCGAGGAGGTACACTCATTGTCGCAACCCACGACAAGGAATTGATACGCAAAACAGGCTGCAGGGCAATCCATCTTAAAGAGGGGCGTCAGGTTTCGAAGTAATGATTCTTTTTTTTAAAAGGGCTATTTATGATATCCGAACCAACAGATTTCTGAATGCAGTCACAATTATTACAATATCTCTGTCAATACTTATAGTCAGCTCTCTTGTTCTTTTTTTTGTCAATGCAAACGACTATATGAATTCCTGGAAAAAGGGAATAAAAATAATAGCATACCTCAAACCGGATATAGGTAAAGCAAACCTTGTTGATATAAAAAGCAAAATTCAGGGGCTCTATGGGGTTGCCGAGGCCGAGTTCATATCAAAAGAGGAGGCTATGAAGCGACTTAGAGAACAGATAAAACGGCAATCTTCCCTTCTTGATGGTCTCAATGAGAACCCACTTCCCGATGCCTTTGAAATCCGTCTTACAGGGCAGTCTTCAAACAGTGAAAAAATTGAAAATCTGGCGGTTCAGCTTGAATCACTTCCCGAAATAGATGATGTTGAATATGGCCAGAGATGGATCGGACGATTTGTTAAGGTCTTTGAGCTGTTCAGATTAACAGGATATGCTATGAGCGGTATTTTCTTCATAGCCGCTGTCTTTATCGTGGCCAACACTATCAGACTTGTTATCTATTCGAGACGTGAAGAGATTGAAATAATGCGTCTAATTGGAGCTTCCGACCGATTTATCAAAGCCCCTTTTTACATTGAAGGCATTATCCAGGGTGCGCTCGGAGGTATTATCGGGCTTGCCGCATTATTTGCTGCTTTTTTCTATATATCAACCAGTGTTGAACATGGTCTGTCTTCCGATTTGTTACATATCAGGTTTTTTCCGCTCAGGCTATCCATCACAATAATATTGTGCAGCATGCTTGTTGGATGGTTAGGGTGTTTTATTTCTCTAAGACAATTTTTAAAAGAATGATGGTTGTGTAATAAATCGAATTTCAAAGAATAAGCCACGTGAAAAATTCTCATTTTATATCGCTTATTTTTATAATTTTTATTGGTGCCGGCATTATGGTGCTTTTGCATTCTGATGCGGCAATCGGTTTTCAATCAAATGAAACAGGCATTGTAACCGCGTCAAGGCTTAATGTGCGACCGGAACCGGGAACCAATAAGCCTCCAATAAAGATACTTAAAAAAGGGGCAAAGGTTACAATTTTAACGCGCCACAATAACTGGCTTAAAATCCAGCATGATGGTCAGATCGGTTATGTTAGATATCGGAAGAATTATATTCGGATTGCCTGCGACAAAACAGTTGAGAACCTGAGCGATGTTGACGCTAAAATCAAAACAGCCAGACAAAAGGCAAAAGATATTAGCCGCAAACTGGAAAAAAAGGGAGCCGAAGTTCAGACCTTTGCCGAAAAGGAGGTTGCTATTATTGACAGTTTAAATAAGGCAGACCTTGGTCTAAACATTGCCAGAAAGCGTGTTTCAGTCTTGCGATCCGAACTCGCCTCACTTGAAACAGACATTCAGGAAGCAACTAATGGATTCAATGACCTCCGGAAAAGGATTAAAACAAGCGAAGATTATGCATCCAATCGCTTGATCGCTACCTATAAATTAAACATGATTGGTAAAATGAGCGTTCTTGCCTCAGTTGAATCGATCAACGATTTTTTTCAACGTAAAATCGTTATGGACCAGATTCTCGCTCATGACGAAAAAATCTGGGAAAAGCTTGTAAAAAACAGGCATAGGCAAAAGCGGCTGCTGAACAGAATGGATGTTCAAAAAACAAAAAAGCTTTTGCTTGAAACAGACTTAAACAAACAAATCGACATTATGTCTAATGAAAATGAAAAACGCTCAAAGCTCCTTGTCGATATACAAAGCAAAAAAAAGCTTGGATTAGCCGCCATTGAAGCATTAAAACAGACAGCAGCCGCTCTGGATCGGACTATCCAATCCTTTGGCCAATCCTTTACACCGACATCTAACAAGGTTAAAAAAATATCATCCGGAGTTTTTAGCTCATTTAAGGGGTTGCTTAAAATGCCTGTTAAGGGTAAAATAATATGTTTTTTTGGCCGACATACAAACAGCCAAAGCAAAACAGTAAATTTCAAAACAGGTATTGATATTAAAGCCGACAGAGGCGAACCCATATATTCGGTATATGACGGACAGATACTTTACTCCAGATGGTTTAAAGGTTATGGGAACATGATTATTATAGATCATGGAAATCATTTCTACACGCTCTATGCACATGCTGAAGAACTCTTTAAGGCAAAGGGCGATTATGTTGAGGCTGGTGAAGTTATTGCCACGGTTGGCGATACAGGTTCAATGATCGGCCCTAAACTTTATTTTGAGCTTCGCCATCACGGAAAACCGGTTAACCCGCTTGAGTGGCTACTAAAAGGTTAGAATAAATTAAAAAATAGCAACAGTTATGCCACTAAGGTACAACGGCCTGTAAGTAGTCGAGTAGTCGAGTAGTCAGCCACTCGACCAATTTCCCACTCGACAACTCGACCAATATCAAAAGGAGCAACTATATGACAATAAAGAAAAAACAAAACATTAAACTTTGGTTCGTGATGATAATCGCCTTAATATTCTGGTCAATTGGGACCGGATTTTACCACGATCTTTCAGCGAACAGCGATGAGACATACAAAGGGCTTAAACTGTTTTCCGATGTCATTGAGCTGGTTGAAAAAAACTATGTTGATGAGGTTGACACAAAAAAATTAATTCAAAAGGCTGTTCAGGGAATGGTAAGCAGCCTCGACCCTCATTCTGCATTGCTTCCGCCCGAGGCTTTTGAAGAGTTGCAGATCGGGACCCATGGTGAATTTGGCGGCATCGGTATAGTTATAACCATGCAAAAAGGGGTTATTACCGTTATATCCCCCATTGAAGGGACACCTGCTTACAAGGCAGGAATAAAGGCCGGAGATAAAATTATCAAGGTGGACGGGGAATTAACCAGGGATATGATGCTCTGGGAAGCTGTTAAGAAGATGAGAGGTCCGAAAGGAGAGAAGGTAGTTATAACAATAATAAGGAAGGGAGCATTAAAACCGATAGATTTCGAGCTGATTCGTGATATTATTCCGATTATAAGCGTAAAATCGTTTGTTTTGCAACCCGGATACGGATACATCTGGATTACTAATTTTCAGGACAACACAACTGACAACCTTAAACTGGCCTTAGCAAAGCTTGAATCCGGCGATGTTCCCTTAAAAGGGCTTGTTCTCGATCTTCGAGACAATCCGGGCGGACTTCTTAACCAGTCAATTTCGGTGACAGATCTGTTTCTTGAAAAGGGTCAAATCGTATCCATCAAAGGACGGCTGGGAAAACATACAAAAATTTTCAGGGCTCATCCAAACAAGATAAAACGGGATTATCCTATTGTTGTGCTGATTAACGGAGGAAGCGCCAGTGCATCCGAAATTGTGGCCGGGGCGCTTCAGGATCATAAAAAAGCCATTATCATCGGGACTACCTCTTTTGGCAAAGGATCTGTTCAAACAGTAGAAGCTTTAAGAGACGGATATGGGCTTAAATTTACAATCGCCAGATATTATACCCCGAGCGGAAGATCTATTCAGGCCCAGGGTATTATACCTGATATAGAGGTAAAACAAAGAGTTATAGACCGGGAAGAGGATGATGAGGGCCTGATGAAGGAAAAGGATTTAAGAAACCATCTTGAAGCAGAGCCGGATGCAAAAAAAGATGCCGGTGAAAAAGAGGATACCAGGAAGAAACACAAACATCCTAAGGTTAAATCCATGCATGAATCCCTTACGCTTGAAGGGTTGCTTGAAGACAACCAGGTTATGCGCGCCCTTGATATCCTTAGAAGTTATAACATTTTAAGCAGTTAAATGACTACAAAAAGAAAGAAAAGAAAAGAAAAGAAAATATTTTCCAGCAAGGATAAAGCTAAAAAAACCTATTTAAAAAAGGCGATTACAGGGCTGTCCCTGTTGATGCTGCTGGTGCTTGTCGCCGGTTTTCTGGCGCATCACTTATTGTTGCGCAAACAACCTGTGCAGCCAGCCAAAAAAATTCCAATCCATAAAACACCGGCTTTTAAAACACCTGTCTTTGAAATATATCCCAAAGAGGAAAAGGTGTTACGCAAGCCGGATTATAAACCAAAGCCTGTGCCAAAAGGTCTGCCAAAAGTGGCAATTATTATAGATGATATTGGATATGAACGAAGGGTTGCTGAAAAATTTTTAAGCCTTGATGCCGTGCTTACCTTTTCCGTGTTCCCGAACAGCCCTTTCCAGCAAAGAATTATCAGGAAAGCCCGTGCAAAAGGGTTTGAAATCATGCTTCACCTGCCTATGGAACCTGATGAATATCCTGAGGTTGACCCGGGTCCGGACGCTCTCCTTACATCTATGTCTCCTGATGAACTTATCGATCAGCTCAATAAAAACCTGGATGCCGTTCCTTTAATTAAAGGGGTGAACAACCATATGGGTTCAAAAATGACAACCGAATCCACCCGGATGTATCAAATCTTTTCCGTGCTGAAAAAGAGAGGACTCTTTTTTGTTGATAGTCGCACAACACCTGAAAGCATTTGCAAACCCTCGGCTCGTCTGCTTCAGATTCCCTTTGCTCAACGGGATGTCTTTCTTGATCATGTGCAGGAACCTGCTTTTATTCGCAGGCAAATAAAAGAATTGATTCGCATTGCCGAAATTCATGGCACAGCCATAGGAATTGCGCATCCGCATCTAATCACATATGAGATTTTTCGTGAAGAACTCCCCGAACTTCAAAAAAAAGTACGCCTTGTTCCTGCCTCAAGTATAGTGCAGATCATCGGTTAGCTCAAATACCAATCACCTGCATAAGGATTAAATAATGAAAACAGGGATTATCGGTCTTCCCGGATCAGGGAAAACAACTATATTTGAAGCATTAACCCACAATATAACGGGGCATAAGGGGGAAACCCGTATCAGCACAATCAAGGTGCCTGATAAACGTGTCGACATATTAAGCGATATGTATAAACCCAAAAAGACTATTTATGCCCAGGTCGCATATTTTTTGCCAGGCTTTCAAGGACACAGCAAAGAAACAGCAAAAGATTATAATATCTGGAATGAAGTAAGAGATTGTGACGCTTTGATACATGTGGTGCGGAATTTCAGCGGATACGGTTTTAAGCCCCCTGATCTATATAACGATTTTTTCAATTTTGAGCAGGAAATGATTCTTGCCGATCTTATTGTTGTGGAAAAACGTCTTAAGCGGATTGAATTAGAAAAACAAAGGCACAGAAAAATCGACCAGAAAGGACTTGCTCTTTTAATTGAATCCCAAAAAAATCTTGAAAACGAAATCCCTCTTAGAAAAAATCCTGACCTTGCTTCTGCGCCCGCCCTTAAAGGTTTTGCCTTTGTTTCAGCCAAACCCATGCTTGTTCTCTTTAATAACGAAGATGATGATGATAGCCTGCCCAATCTGAAAGATATAACTTCAAGGGAAAGTTGCATGATAATAAGGGGGAAATTAGAACAGGAGCTTGCCGAGATGTCTGATGAAGAGGCAGAAGATTTTCTTTCAGAATTTAACATCACGGCATCTGCTATGGACAGGGTGATCAGCCAATCATACGAAGTCCAGGGACTTATATCCTTTTTTACAGTGGGTGAAGATGAGGTGAGGGCATGGACAATAAAGAAAGGAGCTTTTGCGCTTGACGCGGCAGGCATTATCCATACAGACATGAAAAAAGGATTCATACGCGCAGAGGTAGTCTCGTATGACGATTTGATAAAGACCGGCACATATCATGAAGCAAGAAAAAAGGGTACAGTAAGGCTTGAAGGAAAAACCTACGAGGTGCAGGACGGAGATATAATCAACTTCCGCTTTAATGTTTGATGCGCAATACGGAAAACTGACATAAAAGTAACTTTTCAATAAGGAACGTGGAATGGAGAATGGGGGTCGGGCCACAGCAACATATTGAGATAATATATAAAACGTTAAAATTTTGCGTTAAATAAGGCCTTAAATGGCCATTTTTAGGGCCAAAAACACACTTTTAAGAGAAGAGCCCTAATTTTTTTTAGCGGTCGTCATTAAATACCCCCCCCTTGTTATTTGACTCGCGGCTTACGGAATGCTCCTCAGTTTATAAGTTTATATCGTCAAGTAATACCTGTGTGGCCTGCACGGAAGGGAATCGTATTTTTTCAGTCGATTTCTCTCCACTTCATCAGGATCTGATCGACTGAATCTTTTACCAGGGCTCGTGCATCAAATCTGTCGTACCCTTTTGCAAGAAAGAAATCATATTCTGTCTCAGCATGTCGAATATGTGCGATTGCAGCCAATTGAATCGCTTGCTTGTCAAAAGATTTGGCGGCTGCGGTACGCCCGATACGGCCACTGTATTTTAGACAAGCGTGTTCGGCTATGCTCAATTCCCTTCCAGGCGGGCACCCTGGAAAAAGTTTGCATACTTGTTGGGCGAACTGCTTTATGTATTGTTGATCAAGCTCTGCCCGCCGTGCTGCTGCTCGTTCTACACGAAGCGCTCTAACCTCACTGTCAGCAAGACATTCTTGTTCGGCCTGTTCAAGCGCCTCGACTTCGACAAGAAGACCTTGTCTTTCATATTGTTTTCGAGCGCGGCTCCACTTTAAAACCACAGCAGATAAGGTTGAATGTTTTCGTGCACGTCGCGTCAGCGCAGCGTTACCGGCCGGCAAAAATACAAGATGATCAAGGTCGGCGCATGATAGACAGAGCGCTCCTTTGTCTTTGACGAGTGTAATCCAGGCCTTTCGTCCAAGATTTTCATGACACTCCTCACAACAGGATTCTCTGTTTGATATGAAAACTTTTATATCAAAAGTCTTTTTCATGTGCTTTTCGCGTTTTGGGGTCTCGTAGTATCGGTGTCAAAACTTGCATTGTGGATTAATGCCCAGCAATTAAGCCACTATCGTTTATTAAAACCAAGGACTTATAGGACGCCCCTTAGTTTATAAGTTTATATTGTCAAAAAGTAAATATTGATTTTCTTTTGCGATTTATTCACCGCCAATAGCCGTAGAGTTCAGTATTTGTCTAATTTATCGATGATGTTCTCAATGTCGCTAAAAATGAAGACTCGACCTTGTGAATCGTCAAGCCTCTTATAAGCGCCCGTTAAATACCTGCCCCCACGCAAAAGTTAGGTTGTTTAGATGTTTCTTAAATTAATATTATGGCAATTATTAAACATTTACAAAATAAAGTTTTCGATATATAAACTTACCATTATAATTTAGAGGCGTAAGCATATGAAAATATATACAATAGGTTATGAAGGGTTGAAGCAGAAGGCTTTTTTGGCCTGGTTGCAACGCTATGAAATTAATGTAATCGCTGATGTGCGGCGCCTCCCGTTAAGCCGTAAAAAAGGTTTCTCAAAAAATAGTTTAAATGAATTGCTTGCCAAAAATAATATCGAATATATCAGTTATCGTGAGCTGGGCACCTCAAAATAGATGTTTCTGCCTCTGAAAAAAGTCACAGCTCAATATAATAAATATTCAGTTTTTATAGACAGGTTAAAGACACTTTATGCGGCAATGGATCAAAAATACAAAGAGGCTGCTGATTACTATGGATTTCATTGCCAGGGCTGTGACGACAATTGCTGCCTCACCCGTTTTTATCATTATACACTTTTAGAATACCTTTATATTTTAGAGGGGTACAACACACTTGAACCAGGACGGCAAATTGAAACAAAAAACAGGGCTATGGAGGTATGCAGGAAAACTGATGAGGCTGACGAAAAAGGCATGGCTGTGCGACTCATGTGTCCGCTGAATTTTGATGGTTTGTGCATACTATATGACTATCGCCCAATGATATGCAGACTGCACGGCATTCCCCACGAACTACAAAATGCCGATCATAGGGTAATGTATAGCCCTGGATGTGAGGCTTTTACAAAACAGATCAAATCAAAGGAATACTATAAGTTTGACAGGACGCCTTTTTATATAAAGATGGCTGAACTGGAAAGTGAGCTGAAAAAGGCAGGCTGTATTACGCAAAAGTTAAAAATGACTGTAGCAGAGATGCTGGTTGAGGGATTGAGGGATTAAGGGATTGAGGGATTGAAATAATAGTGCTAATTTTTTTGATTATAAATACCATATATAGCGTTTATATAGACATGGCTATCCAGATATAGTTTATGATTCTTTTGGCATGTAACTAATTGCAAATTTTGCAATTTTGTTATTTAAAAGTTCTTGACAAGTAAAATGCTAAGTGATATTAAAAACATCTGGAATGAAGCTGAGATATCTTGCTGATTTTACAGGATATACTCAGTTTAATGATGTTCCATTTTTGTTGATACTTTTGTTAAGAAAATTTCTGTAAATACTATTTAATCCGGCTAAATACTTAACTTTTGAGCCGTTATTATGAAGGGAGGTGCAAAAAACATTTAGAAAAAAATTGACTGGAATTTTGCAACAACAATCTTACAAAGCAAAATTAGGAGGTATGATTAATGCCAAGTTTTGTAATTGATGAAAAATGTGATGGTTGCAAAGGCGGGGACAAAACAGCCTGCATGTACATTTGTCCAAACGACCTTATGGTCCTGGACCCCAATGCTATGAAGGCTTATAACCAGGAGCCTAACCAGTGCTGGGAATGTTTCTCATGCGTAAAGATTTGCCCCACCCAGGCTATTGAAGTTAGAGGTTATTCTGATTTTGTGCCTCTGGGAAGCAGTGTAATGCCTATGCTGGGAACCGAAGATGTTATGTGGACCTGCAAGTTTAGAAACGGACTTATTAAACGGTTTAAATTCCCGATCCGTACTACTCCTGAAGGCGCCGCCAATGCTTATCCGGATTTAAAAGGAAAAGATCTCGACAGTGAAGTGCTTTCGACGGAAGAGGCAGATGGGTACACTCTTAAAACACCCCAAACTGTTTAAAACGGGATGTAGTTTCTGAAGAACCAGTAATTGACAAATTCATGAATTATATTTAAGGAGGATGCAATATGGCACTACCAAATAAAGTTTTGGGTGAACTCAAAGCCGTAAAAGATCCGGAAGTCGAAGAACGAGAGGTCGATATTCTGATTGTGGGCGGCGGAATGGCTGCGACGGGCGCTGCTTTTGAAGCAAAGAAATGGATGTCTGAAGGCCAGACAGTTCTTATGGTTGACAAGGCTTCCCTTGAGCGTAGTGGCGCTGTTGCCCAAGGATTGTCGGCAATCAACACATATATCGGCGAAAATGCAATTGAGGATTATGTTCGCATGGTTCGCAACGACCTGATGGGAATAGTCCGTGAAGACCTTATCTATGACCTTGGGAATCACATCGATGATTCTGTCCATCTGTTTGAAGAATGGGGTCTGCCGATGTGGAAATTGTCAGAAGACGGAAAGAACATGGACGGGAAAAAAGGCCTGAAGATGGGTACCTTAAAGTCAGGCGCTACTCCAGTCCGTACCGGCAAGTGGCAGATAATGATTAACGGAGAATCTTACAAGAGGATCGTTGCCGAAGCCGCCAAGCTGGCTATTGGAGACGAAAATATTCTTGAGCGTGTTTTTATTGTTGAGGTTCTTCTCGAAGCCAATAAAGAGAACCAGATTGCAGGCGCTGTCGGTTTTTCCGTGCGTGAAAACAAGGTTTACATCATCAAGTGCAAGACCATGCTGGTAGCCTGTGGCGGCGCAGTAAATATCTATCAGCCTCGTAGTGTTGGGGAAGGTATGGGCCGTGCATGGTATCCTGTATGGAATGCCGGCTCCACATACACCATGTGTATGAAAGTAGGCGCCGAGCTTACCATGATGGAAAACCGTTTTACCCCTGCGCGTTTTAAGGATGGTTACGGTCCTGTTGGCGCATGGTTCCTGCTGTTTAAGGCCAAAGCATTAAATGGTCTGGGTGAAGCGTTTGCATTCAGCGATGCTGCCAAGGCGGAACTCGAGAAATATGCTCCTTATGGAACTGCCGCGGTTACGCCGACCTGTCTCAGAAACCACCTGATGCTCGTTGAGATGAAGGAAGGCCGTGGACCTATCATTATGGATACTGTTACGGCTCTTGCCGATCTTGCCGCGAAACTGGACAAGAAAGAGCTAAAACATCTTGAATCAGAGGCATGGGAAGATTTCTTAGACATGACATGCGGGCAGGCCAACCTGTGGTGTGCACAGAACTGCGAGCCTGAAAAGAAGAATTCCGAGATTATGCCGACCGAGCCATACCTGCTCGGATCCCATTCCGGTTGCTGCGGTCTCTGGGTTTCCGGTCCGGATCTTGACTGGGTTCCCGATGCATACAAGATTAAAGCAGCCAATGGCAAAGTTTACAACCGTATGACAACGGTTGACGGTCTGTTTTCCTCTGGTGACGGTGTCGGCGGTTCAGGTCACAAGTTCTCATCCGGTTCACATGCCGAAGGACGCATGGCAATGAAGGCAATGGTTAGATTTGCACGCGACAACGCTGATTTTGCGCCGGCCCTGAGCATGTCAAAAGAAGAAATTGTTGATCTGGTTTACAAGCCTGTCAGGACCTACCTTGAGCATTGTGCATATACTACTGCCGTTGATATTAACCCGAATTATCTGAAGCCTGAAGGAATGGCTTTCCGGCTAATGAAGGCTACCCACGAATACGGAGCCGGTACAGCTACATTCTATCAGACAAGCAGCAAGAACCTGGAGATTGTTATGGATCTGCTCCAGGTAATGCGCGAAGACTGCGAGAAGCTGGCAGCCGGTGATCTTCACGAGCTGATGAGATGCTGGGAAATTTTTCATCGTATCTGGACAGTTGAATCCCATCTGCGTCACATCCAGTTCCGCAAAGAGACACGTTATCCCGGATTCTACTATCAGTCTGATTATCCAGGACAGGATGATGCAAACTGGTTCTGCTTTACGAACTCAAAGTATGATCCAAAAGCCGCAAAATGGGAGATGATGAAGAGGGATTACATCAAGATTATTCCTGATTAATCAACAATTCGACCGCTCAACAGTCGAATAAGCTGCCTCCAGGTGTCGCAAGATGCCTGGAGGTTTTTAATAATTAAGAATGATAAATTTGTAAAGGCGGGATCAAGGGAGCCATCAAAAATGTTTATTTTCTTTTTACAAATCTTTCATTCTCAAATTTTTTATTCATAATGCGGAGGGATAGCATGGCAGAAGACAAAGCAGCCCCTGTTAGCGGAAGCATTTTGGTCGTTGGAGGAGGAATAAGCGGATTGACCACATGCCTGGAAGCTGCCGAAGTGGGGTACGAGGTATTCCTGGTCGAGAAAAATCCTTACCTGGGCGGAAGAGTGGCACAGCTAAATCAATATTTCCCCAAGCTTTGTCCCCCGTCCTGCGGTCTTGAAATTAATTTCAGAAGAATAAAAGACAATCGAAAAATAAGAGTATTTACACTGGGAGAGGTTGAAAAGGTTGACGGAACACCCGGCAACTATGATGTTACTATCAAGTTAAGCCCGAGGTATGTTAACGAAAACTGCACCTGCTGCGGGGACTGCGAGGCGGCCTGCGAAACCGAAATTTCCAGTGATTTTAATTTTGGAATGAATAAGATCAAGGGCGCTTATCTCCCCTTTGAAATGGCTTTTCCGGCCCGTTATGTGATCTCTCCCGAGATCATCGGGACCGATGACGCCAAGCGGTGTAAGGAAGCCTGTAAATACGACGCCGTCGATCTTGACATGCAAGCTAAAACCATTAATCTGAAAGTTGGAGCCATTGTATGGGCTACGGGATGGGAACCGTATGA
This sequence comes from Desulfobacteraceae bacterium, assembly GCA_028571455.1. Classification (GTDB taxonomy): domain Bacteria; phylum Desulfobacterota; class Desulfobacteria; order Desulfobacterales; family ETH-SRB1; genus Desulfaltia. Next base: position 52,784 of record JAPVVG010000216.1, read on the forward strand.
TGCTGCAAAGATAGACAATCTGGGCTTTGGCAAGTATCAGAACATCATTACCAATATGATGTTGGAAAGACTGGCATCTCCCAACGGGCCGACAAAGGGACAGATCTTCCGCCCCTCAGACAGCAAACAGCCGGAAAGCGTAGCCTTTGTTCAGTGCGCGGGATCAAGGGATGAAAATCATCTTACTTATTGTTCCTACATTTGCTGTATGGCTTCACTGAAGCATGCCACTTATATAAGGGAGCGGTATCCTGATGCCAAGATCTATATCTTTTATATCGATATTAGAACTCCGGGCTACAAGTATGAAAAGTTTTACAAGAAAATTAAAGAAGACAAAAATGTTTTTTTTATAAAAGGCAAGTTTGCAGAGGTCAATGAAAATCCGGATTCCAAAAATATAACAGTGGTTTCAGAAAATTCTGTCACAGGTG
>JAPVVG010000217.1 GCA_028571455.1 Desulfobacteraceae bacterium
AATGATTAGACGTCCAACACACCCGGGCAACATTATAAAAGAAGATTATCTTTTGCCCCTGTCCATAACAATCAAGGACATGGCTGATACTCTCGGTGTTTCCAGGAAAACACTATCTAAAATTATAAATGAAAAAGGTGCCATAACTCCTGATATGGCTTTACGCTTATCCCGTGCTTTTGACACCACACCTGAGTTTTGGCTTAATTTGCAGAAAAACTATGATTTATGGCAGGCAGAGCATATCTCAAAAGCATGGCAAATGGTCAAGCCCATTTCACCACAATTGCTCCATCATCAAGGATAAAACAGCGAACAAGTCAGAATGGAATCACATCTCATTTATTCATTCCTGATCATCGTATGCGTCGAGGAACTGCTGAGACAGATGGGATTTCTTAAATGCTTTTGGCTCAATTAGGATATTAGATTATGGAACGGATGGACTATTTTATCAGGCGGTTTATTCTTGTGATTCCAACATTTATTGGGATTACTATTTTGTGCTTTGGTCTTATCCAGTTTGTGCCGGGCGGGCCCGTAGAACAGGTTATAATGCAAATGAAAGGTATAGGCGCCGGAGAATCGGGCAGGGGGGTCGAGGCCGGAGCATCCATTTCCGAGCAGCAGAGAAAAGCCATAGAAGCGCATTTCGGCTTTGATAAACCGTTTTACAAGCGATACTGGAAATGGCTCGTGACCGACAGGTTAGGCATGAAAATGGAATCATACAAATTTCCCAATAAAACCGCCTGGCAGCTCATAAAGGAACGATTTAAGGTTTCACTTGTCTTTGGAATAACCGGTTTTGTTTTATCCTATCTTGTCTGCATCCCGCTTGGCATAATAAAGGCCCTCAAGCACAACAGGATGTTTGATCTTGGATCGAGTATTATTGTTTTTGCTGGATATGCTGTTCCGGCATTTGCATTTGGAATGGTTCTGAAGATGCTCCTTTGCGGAACCGTGGAGGGCTTATGGGATTTTTTTCCTGTAGCTGGATTTTATTCAGACAATTTTGCCGGCATGACATTCTGGGAACAGTCAAAGGATATCTTCAAGCATATGTTTCTTCCGGTTCTGTGTTACGTTATAGGAAATTTTGCTGTTTTAACCCTTTTGATGAAGAATTCTCTTCTTGAGCAGATAAGCAAAGACTATGTAAGAACCGTGCTTGCAAAAGGGGGAAGTTTTAACAGGGCTATTTGGGGACATGCCTTGCGTAATTCTTTAATACCCATTGCAACCGGATTAGGCTCTATTTTAACCGTTATGTTCGCGGGATCGGTGATTATCGAACAGGTTTTTGAAATACCAGGGATGGGCAGATTAAGCCTTGAGGCAATAGTGGGCCGTGATTATCCTGTTTTCATGGGTATCCTTTCACTTACCTCTGTTCTCGGCCTTGTTGGAAATATCCTTTCAGACTTTTTATATGTTCTTATAGATCCCAGAATAACATTTCAGAAAAGCTGATCGTAGCCGTTCACGGCTTGAAACTTGAAATTGGAAAGTAGAAATTAGGGAGAGATGAAACGAATTTACGAGAACAGTACAAAAGCATGAAGGCCAAATTTCCAATTTCTATTTTCTAATTTCAACGTTCCGTGAACGCTTACTTTTATTCTTTATAATCCTGACCGTTTCAAAAACCGCAGTTTATAGCCGTGTAAAGTATAGAATGCTAAATTACAAAATATTTAAAAACCCGATAACCAGAATGAGAATATCGCGTTTTAAGGAAGTAAAGCGCGCTTATATCTCATTGTTAATATTGATTATTCTTTATACGGTCAGTCTTTGTTCCGAACTTATATGCAACGATGTCCCTTTGTATGTCAGGTTTAATGGAAAATCATATTTTCCGGTAATTAAGTTTTATCCAGAGCATTTATTTGCCGGAAATAATAAAAAAACAAGGCCGGATTACAAAACCATAAATAACAGCGCAGCATTTAGAAAAGATGCCGGCAATTTTATGATCTTTCCTTTGATCCCCTTTAGTCCTTTTGAAAGCATTGATCCAAAATCGATTGCTGTTTCAGATAATGTTACACTCGTCTTTACCATAATACCCAGGATCGGAACCGTTAATATTAGAAGGGATTATTCAATTGTTAGGTCTGCTTCATTCGGCTTTTTTATCAATATGAAGAATGGGCAGACAAAAGGAGTTTTTCTTCCCGAATATTACAGCATTCCGGAAAACATAAGGCACGGGATTGAAAAGCGATTTGCAAATGAAAATGCGCCACGATTAATTTCTTCAAAAATAATGTGCAATAAAGGAATGGAAGTTGTAATTTCTCTGTCCACGTACACTTCGCGTAAAAAAGCGCCGGAAAGCGTCAGGCTTACATTCAGAGAGGCTGGGGCAAAAGATCAAAGTCTAAAAAAAATAGTTTTCAACAAAAGCCTGAAACCTGTTCAAAACAAAATCAAACAAAATAGTATGGATATATGGAGCTCTCTTGCAGCTCAAGATAGAAAAACCCTTCTAAATATGGTGAGTCAGCGATTTTTGCATATAATTGATTCTTTTATTTTAAAGGTTAAAAACCGGCTTTACAGTATTAGCTTTGAAAAAGATGATATCCGCTTTCCATTTGCGCCGGTTAATGACCATTTGATGGGAATTGACGGGGCCGGCAGGGATGTTTTAGCCAGAATCCTTTATGGATTGAGGACTTCGCTTACTTTCGGCTTGCTGCTTGTTGCATGTTCAATGATCCTGGGAATTATTGCAGGCGCTGTTCAGGGATATTATGGCGGGGCAATGGACATAACAGGCCAGCGTCTTATTGAAATCTGGAGCGCATTGCCATTTCTTTATATTATGATTCTTATGGGATCGGTCTATGGGCGGAGTTTTTCTTTACTTCTATTTTGTTATGGGCTTTTCAACTGGATAGGAATTTCCTATTATGTCCGCGCTGAATTTCTCCGCGTGCGCAAAAAAGAATTTGTTGAGGCTGCCAAATGCATGGGAATATCATCATATAAGATAATATTTAAACATATTCTTCCCAATGCTATGGTTCCTGTAATAACTTTTTTCCCCTTTTCTCTTGTCGGAGCAATAGGAGCGCTTGCGGCCCTTGACTATCTGGGATTTGGGCTTCCTCCGCCCACTCCAAGCTGGGGAGAGCTTCTCTTTCAAGCCCAGCAGTACAGATGGGCATGGTGGCTTATTCTCTATCCGTCTTTAGCATTATTTATTGTTATGCTTCTTGGCGTATTTGTCGGTGATGGGATAAGAAACGCTTATGACCCGAAGAGATGCAGCAGGCTTGAATGATAGGAATTGAGAAATTAGAAAAGACAGATATCGGATATCAGAGGTCGGAGGTCGGAGAACCAGTAACCCAGAACCCAACATAAGAGATTAGGGGATTGAGGAATGCTGGAATGCTGGAACGGGATGATTAGATGAACAAAATGTTTACACAATCTGCGGAAATCGGCGAAACCTGCCCGCAACGCCTTGGTATGGATTTAACGAAGTATCATAATCGGTGCTACAAACGTGCTTTTACTATGTCAACACAATTACAACGCATGGCAGGCGGGTCTGTGGATGGGATTTAGGGATTTAAAATTGCTGGAAATTAAGAACATAACGGTTACCTTTGAAACAGATGAAGGTATTGTCAAGGCTGTCGATGATGTTTCGTTTCATGTTGACAGAAACGAAATTGTCGGATTGGTCGGCGAATCAGGATGCGGAAAATCTGTCACAGCATTGAGCATACTCCGTCTTATTCCATTGCCTTATGGAAGGATTGAAGCAGGCGAAATTTTATTTTACGGCAAAAACCTTCTCGATCTAAATCATAAAGAGATGAGAAAAATACGCGGCAGGGCGATAAGCATGATATTTCAGGAACCCGGAGCCGCCCTTTCACCCTTGCATACAATCGGCAGGCAGATGGTTGAAACTATTTTGCTGCATAAGGATATAACCAAAAAAAATGCCTGGAATATTGCGGAAACCTGGCTTGAGAAGGTTAAAATTTCTGATCCAGGAGAAAGGATGTTTGCTTATCCCTATCAGCTTTCCGGAGGCATGCAGCAAAGGGTAATGATTGCTATGGCCTTAATGCTGGAACCCGACCTTGTCATAGCGGATGAACCGACAACAGCGCTTGATGTGACAATACAGGCTCAGGTTTTCGAGCTGGTCAGGGAGATGAGGCGATTTAATACCTCTATGCTGCTTATTACACACGATATGGGAGTAATATGGGAAATGTGCGACAGGGTGCTGGTTATGTATGCATCAAAGATAGTCGAGGAAGGAAATAGGGACGATATTTTTTTAAAACCCACGCATCCTTATACCATAGCGCTTCTTGAGTCCATACCAAAACTTTCCGCTGATGAGGGTAGATTGAAAGCAATCCCCGGCCAGGTGCCGTCTGCCCTTAATTATCCATCAGGGTGTCATTTTTTTGATCGATGCCCTGATGCATTTGATAGGTGCAGGAATGAAAAACCAGAACTCATCGATCTTGGCAATGGACACAGAGCAGCATGTTTTCTTGCGAAAAATGAATTATAAACAACCAAAAAAATCGCCGGTATTAGAGGCGTATGATCTTCAAACATGGTTTCCGATAAAACGTGGCATTCTGGCAAGGACGGTCGGGTATGTCAGGGCGGTTGATATAGCCTCGTTGTATATAAACAAAGGTGAAACACTCGGTCTTGTCGGCGAATCCGGATGCGGGAAGACCACCCTGGGCAGAACTTTATTGGGGCTGGAAAAGGCTCGAAGAGGCAAGATCCTTTTTTGCGGCAAAAATCTTCTTGAACTTGATCGCAGGGAGCTAAGGGAGATAAGAAGAAGGATGCAGATAATTTTTCAGGATCCTCTGACAGCGCTTAATCCAAGAATGAATGTTATTGATATTATTACAGAGGGGCTTGTTGAATTCCGCTTGATAGAAGGAACCAGGGAGGATCATGCAAAAAGACTGATGAATGAAGTCGGGCTTGATGAAGAGGCCATATATCGTTATCCCCACGAGTTTTCAGGCGGGCAGCGCCAGCGCATCAATATAGCGAGAGCTTTATCTTTAAGGCCTGATTTAATTGTTTGTGACGAACCTGTCAGCGCCCTTGATGTATCTGTGCAGGCGCAGGTTATAAATCTGCTTATGGATTTGCGGGACAGATACAATCTCTCTTATCTTTTTATATCGCACGACTTAAGCGTGGTAAGCAATATTGCGCACCGCACCGCTGTTATGTACCTTGGCAAAATAGTGGAATATGGACCGACCGGTGATATAATTAACAAGCCTATGCATCCTTATACCAAGGCTCTTATTAATGCGGTGCCCGGACCGGATTTTAAGGAGATCGAACATAAAAGAAAGCGGATTATTCTGAAAGGGGAGATACCTTCTTCTTCTGCTCCCCCTTCCGGATGTATGTTCCATACACGTTGCCCGGAGGTTATGGATATATGCAGAGAAAGAGCGCCGCGGGAGATGAAATCAGGACTGCATGGGGTGTGGTGCCATTTGTATAGTTGAGTGGTGGAGTGGTGGACTATTCGACGGGAGGCGCAGTTGGTGGAATTTTAGGGCCGGCTATCGACTCTGCGATTTTGGTTTTGATAGATTCGATTTTCTGTTTTATAAGTTTGTTCTGACTGTCATTAAGGTCAAGCAAAGCAGCCTTGTTGAGATACTCCAGAGCGGTTTTAAAGCCGTCAATAGTTTCTTTGCTTGCGGCAACATCGGCCTTGTATTGGAGAATCATCATGTCGATGCTGTTTAAACGCGCATAGGCTTTCTTGCGGAGATCATCTGTAGTGCCAAAGGAAATAGCCTTGTTTAAGTAGAATTTAATTCCATCAAAATCAGGCATTCCAGGTATATCCAGAAGGGCGTCGGCTCTATTGACGTAATAATTAAAGATAAGCGGAAAAACCTCCTCTTTTGAATAAACCTCTTTAATTGATTGTGGAGCTTGCGCTCCAGGCAAAGTAACAAGGAGCTTCTGACTCATCGGCGCGAATCTGCCCTGCCAGATTTCAACGGCTCCGCCTGTTGGCTTAATATAATAGTTTTTCATGTTTGAAAAACTTGAATAAATAACAAGTGCGGCCAGAATAACGAAGAAGAAGGCTACAATATATTTTATTGATTTTTGCATTGATCAGACCATTTTTTCGTTGAAAGTCTCTATATAAATGATCAAATCGTTTTTGTAAATATATTTTCTGTATAGCGAGGGTAACGGATTTGGAAATTTTATAATGAACCGGTTAAGTTTAAATAATAAAAAAAAACGATTGGCTTTAACTCTCAAAGGGCTTGATTCCTTAATGGTTGCATTCTCAGGAGGTGTTGACAGCGCTTTTCTTCTTGCCGTGGCCCATGAAGTATTAAAAAAGAATGTAGTCGCGGTGACAGCGGTGTCAGAAATACATCCGCCGTGTGAAAAGAAGAAAGCAATGGAATTTGTAAAAAATTACGGCATTAAACATATTATGCTGCAATCAGCGGAAATGAGCCTGCCCGCTTTTGTGGCCAACAGGAAGGACAGATGCTATGTATGCAAAAAAAATCTTTTTAAAAAGCTTATAAAAATTGCGTCAGACATCGGCATTAAATACATAGCTCATGGAGCCAATACAGATGACCTTGAAGATTTTCGTCCCGGATTAGCCGCGGCACAAGAAATGGGAGTTCTTGCCCCCATGATTGATGCCGGGCTTACCAAGGATGACATCCGGCTGCTCTCAAAACAGATGAATCTTGAGACCTGGAACAAACCGGCTCTGGCATGTCTTGCGACAAGGATTCCATATGGAACACCTATAACCGTGAAGGCTCTTGAAATGGTTGACCAGGCGGAAGATGTTTTGGTAAGCCTTGGATTTAACGCTTGCCGTGTAAGAAAACATGAAAACATGGCAAGGATAGAGGTAAATCCAGAGGAAATTGAAACCATTTCAGATAAAAAAAACAGGGAAACTATTGTCAGGAAATTCAGAAAAATAGGATTTTCCCATGTCACAGTTGATCTTGAAGGTTATATCCTAATTAGGCCAAGGCTCAGTTAGGGAGGGGACGTTTTGCAAAGATTTCATCATAACACAGAAAGGCTAAGCTATGTATTTTGAAGTTTCAGGAATCCATGTATCCCCGCTAATACCTTTTATTGTCGCATTTGTTGTTTCCATATTTACTTCCATGGGAGGTGTATCCGGAGCCTTTCTTCTTTTGCCATTTCAGGTCAGCGTACTTGGCTTTACCAGTCCCGCGGTGAGCCCCACGAATCTTGTTTACAATATTGTCGCAATTCCCAGCGGTGTGTACAGATACATCAGGGAAGGGAGGATGGCGTGGCCTCTTGTATGGGTAATTATTGCAGGCACGCTTCCGGGCGTGTTTATCGGGGCTATTTTTCGGATAAAATATCTTCCTGATCCGAAAAATTTTAAATTTTTCGTGGGCTGCGTTCTACTTTATATCGGGCTAAGGCTCTTTTATGCAATTGTAAAAAAAGGCGGCAAAACACAAAAAGCCAAAGAGCTTGAAGAAAGATTCAAGCAAAGGTTCGATAAAATCAGAAAAGGCGGTAAATCCGGCGATGATCATGAGGTC
>JAPVVG010000218.1 GCA_028571455.1 Desulfobacteraceae bacterium
CGGCAACTGTCAGAAGGTAGAGCATTTTGAGACGTTTTACATCCTTAATTTTTCTGGCGCAGGCAATTGCGGTTTGCTCATCATTAATATCTCTTCTGGTTGCAGTTTTGATTAGAAGGAGATGGTTTTCCACTAAAAATGCAACTGTTTCAATATCCTCGGGCTTTAAATGTTTTGCAGTTAGTATAGACCGGACCATTAGAGCGCCTCTATGTGAATGACCCGCGCCAGGTTCTCTTTTTCCGACATCGTGAAGAAGAGCCGCCCACAGCAATAATTTTTTGTTGGCTAATTCTTTATACAGCTTGCTGTATAAAGGGTCATTAGAGGTGTCCTTTGATGTGCCGAAATTTTTTATTGTTTGAACAGTGCGCAGCAAATGTTTGTCTACAGGATACAGATGGTACTCATCGTACTGAAAACGATTAACTATTCCTTTGATTTCAGGTATAAACCGCACAAAAAAACCGGTGCTCAACATTTCATCTAAAACATTAAGCGTTGGTGTATAAGTTGTTAAAATCTTCTGAAATGATCTTACGGCAAAAGCTGAAGATCTAAAATCGTCATCAATTAAATATGCAAAATCCTTTACAAGTCGTTTGGCCTCAGCGCCAAGCGGTATATTCAGGCGCGCGCTTTCCTCAAATATCTTTATCATCAAACCGGGAGAGCTTACAATATCCTCTGAAGTTCTAAAGTTCAATCTGTTCTTGATAATGCTCAGTCCCTTTACTTTGCCCCGCTTTGTTGGTTTTGTTTTGAGGTTCGACCTTTTTGTGTATGCCTGTTCATAAAGAAACATCAAAAGCTGTTCTTTTAACAGTTCCATCTCGCTGTGGAGTTTACCTAAAAATCTTTCTACCGGCTCCTGTCCATTTTCCTTTTTAAAATGAAGATCTTTGGCCAGTTTTATCTGGTATTCAAAATACAGGTGATCGCACTTTCTGCCGGCTAAGTATTGCAAACGGTTTCTAACATTCCATATAAATGAAAGGGCGTTTGTTAAAGTGTTATATTCCTCATGGGACAGGTAACCATAATACTCAAGATCTCTGGGCTGCTTAATATCTGATTTAATCTTAGCGATCCAAAGCATTGTATGATAATCTCTCAGTCCTCCCCTACCCTCCTTTAGGTTTGGTTCAAGAAGATATGTAGAGTCTCCGAAGCGTTGGTGACGATTTTCGTTATTCTCGATAAGCAGGTTGGTTATTTTTTGGGATTGTTTTGATATTATTTTTTTACGGACCAGTTCCATCAGCTCGGAATACAAAGAAGAGATACCGCATATAAAACGGGCGTCCAGAAGAGAGGTCAGGACCTCAATATCCTTTCCCGCCAGGCTCACACATTCCTTCAGCGATCTTGTGGCATAACCGATGGCAAGACCAATATCCCATAGCGGGTAGAGATTTTTTCTAATAAGATCCTCAGCGTTGCCTGGCACCCCTTTATTAAAAAGAAAAAGAAGGTCTATATCTGAATGGATGCATTGTTCCTGCCTGCCATAACCGCCAACAGCAATGATTGCGCAAGGATTTTGAATATCGCCCATTTCCGGGCCGATTAAGCTTGTTTCATAACCTTCACGGAAATATTCGTCTAAAATTCTGGCATGCTGCTTAAGAAAAGCCGGTTCTTTACCCTTTAAAAAGCTTGAAATCAAGCTTTCCCGCTTTTGCTTAAGGCTTTTTGAAGCATGTTTGAATTTTTTCATAAATTTTAAATAGACTTTGACAGGATTAACAGGATTTTTTATTTTTCTCAGTCTCCACCTGCCCGCAATGCTTCGCAACGCGAGGCGGGCGGGGATGAGACTGAGAAAGTACAATTCCGCCCAAAGGCGGGAAAAGGGAGGCTAAACTTTTGCCGCTATTAGTCCCATTAGTTCCTTTGAAGAGAGTTGACACTTTTTGCCTTTCTTCAGGAAAGGCAAAAAATATCCTGACTATCCTGTAAATCCTGTCTGATTTATAGTTTTTTATTAACGCCTTAAACGGCATAACCTTTTCAATGAGTATGAAACACCAAGTGATAATTAAGTAAAGAAAAAACAGATAAATTTGACACAAAACTTCAATATTGATAAACTTATAAAAAATTGAAATTCTGATGGCAAAATTTGTAGGTTGGGTTGAGCAAAGCGACACGAAGTGAAGCTTGCGCTAAACCCAACAAAAACTATAAGGAGGAATAATTTATGGCGCTTTTACTCGTGCAGCATGGCAAGAGCCTGCCAAAGGATGAAGATCCTGAACAAGGTCTTTCCGATGAAGGAGTTCTGGATGTTAAGCATATAGCGGATGCGGCTAAGAAATACGGCGTTAATGTATCATGCATTAAACACAGCGGTAAAAAAAGGGCGCGGCAGACCGCCGATATATTTGCATCTGCCCTGCAACCCGCACTTGGCGTTCAGGAGATTGGCGGAATTAAGCCAATGGATGATGTTGCAAGCTTTGCCGATAACATAAGCAGCGGAGAAGATTTAATGCTTGTAGGTCATTTGCCTTTTATGGAAAAATTGGTCTCTTTTTTGATAACAGGGTCTATTGCCAGGCCGGTGATAAAATTCCAGAATGGAGGCATTGTGTGTTTGGATAAAGATCCGGATACTGATTCCTGGGTAATAAAATGGGCACTTATGCCGGATATTAGATAATGATATAGCCGCAAAAATGCTCAAAAAATAAAATCTACATTCTTTAATATCAACAGGTTATAAGTAATAATAATTTAAAGTCAGACTTACGAATTCATCAATAACAGTTGGCGCACACACCCTGATTAGCGCTTTAACTATTTTCCCACTTGACTATTCGACTACTCGACCAATTGTGAGCGAAGCGAACTAAGTTTAGCATGGAAAGAATCACATCAGAAACCCAGGATAAATACATCAAAGCTTTGATGGACATCAGCAAGGCAATAACCTCCGACCTTTACCTTGAAGATATTCTTAGACTGATCGTGATGGTTACCGCCAAGGTTACGGGTGTTGAAATTTGTTCTTTATGGCTTATTGATGAAACAGTCAATCCTCCAATGATCCGGCTTAAGGCCACGCAGGCGATCGATTCCCATTATGTGTGTGACAGATCTCTACATCTGGATGAAGGTGTGGTTGGTTATGTGGTTACCCATAAATGCCCGCTTAATGTTGAGGATGTTTTGAAGGAGCCAAAGTTCAAGGAGAAAGAGATGGCCAGGAAACTTGGACTTGTATCTATGTTAAGTGTTCCGCTTCAGATTAAGAATGAAAAGGTGATAGGTGTCTTTAACTGTTTTACGACGCATCCTCATAAATTTTCCGAAACAGATGTGAACATGATAACAACGGTTGCGAATCAGGCGGCTCTGGCAATACTTAATACTGAGTTAATGGTTAAAAGCAAGGTTATCCAGGAGGAGCTGGAGACGCGCAAGTTGGTTGAGCGGGCCAAGGAAGTACTTATGTATCGCCGCAATAAAACCGGAGAAGAGGCATATTCCTGGATTAGAAAACGGAGTATGGATACACGCAAATCCATGCGCTGTGTGGCCGAAGCAATCCTGCTTTCGGAAGAGCTCGAATAGATTTGCAAGAAATATCGTAACTGCTCAGCCACCGATCTACGCTGATCATCACTGATGTTTTGTAACTGCTCAGGTTATATTAGCCTGAAGGCTGTAGGCTGAAGGATATTGATATCTTTCCAACATCAAAAGCCGTATTGGGGGACAGGATACTTGAAGGGCTGTGCTATTGTTGGGTTTTGTAAGTCTTTTTCCTAAAAGCCTTCAGCCTATCCACCCGAGTAATTCTTAATGTTCTGTGATTTCTTTATATTTGAACCTATCTGCGTTTATCTGTATGAATCTGTGGCTGAATGGTTGCGAAATAACTTGACATATTTGCTATGTTTGGCTTAAAAAATTAGTTTAATAATTTTATGACAACTCTGTACAATGGCGTGCGGAGATTTTTTTGAATATGGAAGACAAAGGCGTCTTTTTCCCGTAAAGGGTAGACGTCTTTTTTTTGTTGTGACTACTCACGTAGTCAGGCTGAAGCTGTTTAGACTGAAGGCTGAAAGGGTCAAAAGAGCACGATTGCCGTACTTTGGCGGAAATAACTGATTCTTGCACCAAACATGGTTTCAAAATGTGCCGTATTTTCGCTTTTTCCTAACAGTCTTCAGCCTTCAGCCTATCCACCTGAGTAGTTA
>JAPVVG010000219.1 GCA_028571455.1 Desulfobacteraceae bacterium
CGCCGCGGGTGAGGAGCTCGCCCCAGGGACTGGGGCGTGTCTGTCTCGAATCGCTGGTTGGCTTGCGCTTCGCACGCCCTCAGCTCCTCACCCGCGGCGTTGGCTCCGGCGCGAAGCGTCGGAGCCAACCAGTAAGTATATAGTTTCAGTATAACTTTCTGGAAATATATACTTGACAAATATTATTTTGATTTATTATAGTTTTCTAACTGCATAACTCCAAATATGAATGTTATGCAGAATATGGATAATCTCGTGAAACCAATCCCATCTGAAATTAAGATCCTTTATGACGCACTTTTGATCAAAAGAGGTGTGCCGCTGACAGCTCATTTTTATTATAGAAAGTGGCTGAGGTATTATCTGGATTTTTGTTTTAAATATCATCACGAAAAATCAAAAAAGGAAAGTCTTTTACATTTTATTAAGAAATTGAAGGACAAGAACCAGACTGAGCAACAACAGAAGCAGGCGTTTCACGCAATATCCATTTTTTCTGGAATAAAGAACACTGATCAGGATGAGATAGGGGCATTAAAGAATAAAAAGGAGAATATTTCAACAAAAAAAACTTGTATAAAATCAAATAGCGCTGATTGGAGACCTGTGTACAAAAATTTAGACTCAGAAATTAAATTACGGCACTATTCTCCTAAAACATTAGAGGCTTACAGAGGGTGGGTCAGACAATTGCAGGGGTTTACCAGAAGCAAAGATCCTCAATTGTTATCCTCAACTGATGTGAAAGACTTTTTGACCTATTTGGCCGTCAAGCGCAAGGTATCAGCCTCCAGCCAAAATCAGGCCTTTAATGCGCTTTTGTTTTTTTATCGGCATATCCTTAAAAATGAATTCGGCGAACTTAAAGATGTCGTCAGGGCCAAAAGAAAACCTTATATCCCTGTGGTTTTATCACGGGAAGAGATTGACGGGATTATTAAACATCTTAGATATCCTTTTGATTTAATCGTTAAACTTTTGTACGGCTGCGGGCTTCGCCTTACCGAATGTCTCCGTTTTCGTGTTCAAGACATCAATTTCGACAACGGGATTTTGACCGTGCATGACGGTAAAGGGAAGAAAGACCGGACGGTTCCTTTACCGGAAACTATCCTGCCGGAACTAAAGGCCCATCTGGAATCGGTTATTGCCCTGCACCAAAATGATATAGAAGCAGGGTATGCTGGTACTTTTCTTGTCGGTTTGTTGGAGAAGAAGTATAAAAATGCGGCCAGGGAATTGGTCTGGCAATGGTTTTTTCCTGCGAAGACCTTAACTTTTATTCCTGATACAAAAGAATACAGACGTTATTATCTTCACCATACCCACGTTCAAAAGGCCATTAAACGGGCTGTTGGCCGTGCGAAAATCACAAAGCGCGCATCTGCCCATACCTTTCGTCACAGTTTTGCCAGCCATTTATTACAGGCTAATTATGACATTCGTACCATTCAAGAACTATTGGGGCATAGCGATGTGCGAACTACAATGATTTATACACACACGATTAAGAGTCAGACTATTAAAGAAGCGAAAAGTCCTCTTGATTTTTAGGAGGTTTTTCACCCGCCCAGAATCTGGATTCGGACTGTCCCTGCCCGCTCGTGCCTTTACCCCGTTCTTTCGATATATACTTCCAAAACTCGCATGGCAGGCAGGCCTGAATCCTCAGCAATTCTAATTTTGAAGAATAACATCCCCCTGACCCCCTTCAAAGGGGGAATTTAACGAAAGGATTCCCCCTTTGTCATCTCAGTCCAACCATGCTTTTCAGCTACCCGGGAAACTGTAAATCCTTTCGGTAAATCAGTATTTACAAGTTTTGCCAATTCTGGCATTTTTGGTAAATGGTTTGATAAGTCGGCATTTAGCAGAATTGCCAATGATGGCATTTTTGCTAAATGGAATGAAAATCCAGCTCCAAGCTCCAGGATAAAGCTCTCCATTTCCCGCAGAATGGCTGTTTCAAGATCTTTTTCGCTGTAAGTATCTTTTAGTCCCAGAAAGTCGAGGAAATAAGGATCTCTAAAGACCAAGTCCGGTGTTAGCCTGTCCTCCTCCCGCAAGGCGGACAGCTCCTTCTTTACCAATTCCTCAGGCTTCTTTGATATGGCGGTGCGCTCATAGAGCATTCCATCAATTTTTTTCCGCAATGTCCGGACGCTCCACCGTTCCATCCGGCACATTTCGGCGTAGAAATCACGTTGGATATCACCTTTAAGAGAGATAATTTCAACAAAATGGCTCCAACTCAATTGTCTCGACAGTGTCGAGACAATCTTCCCTCCAGGGAAAACTTCAGCAAAACGAACCATTCGAAAGAGATTGGGACGGGAAAAACCATTTCCAAATTCTTTGACCAATTGTATCGACAGTGTCGAGATAATTTCCTCACCGTACTCTGCCCGTTTTTCCTTTAAAACATCTTGGCGGATACGGTCGCCGATCTTCCAGTAAAGAATGGTCAAGCTGGCATTAACCGTAACGGCGACATTATGTCGGGCGGTTTCAATGAGCCTGCGGATATCACCGATAAGATCGCCGGAAATGGATTTGTTGTATGTTTTTGCAACCTGTTTCCCTGTTTCCTTTTTCATATTTTGACAACCTCGCTGATAACCCCCTAATCTATGGGACGTTCCTCAGGTTATAAGTTTATATCGTCAAGAAATAAATATTGATTTTCTTTTGCGATTTTTTCACCGCCAATAGCCGTAGAGTTCAGTATTTGTCTAATTTATCGAGGATGTCCATAATATCGCTCAAAAATTCCAATTGATGTTTTTATTGACATGAAGAAAACTTCACTCGCTTTAGATATTAACACTGAAGAACCTGGAAGGCTGTCCGAGAATGGCTATTTTTCGCAATCTCTGCGTCAGGCTCAGATTTTAATCCTTAAAATACTCAATGTATTCCTGCGGTTAAAATCTTCGTCTTCCTTGACCTTGCAAAAAATTTCTCATTCTCGGACAGCCTCCTGGTTACAGTTCCTTTTTTTGAAAGGCTATTTCCTTGAGAAAAAACTTGCGCGTTAAATCATTGTGCCATTTGTGTTGAATGTATCCGTCGCGTTGCAGCCTGCCAACAACAATGCCCGGACAGATGTTAATGGATTGCGCAAAGGCAACAATGTCGTCTTTATAAAACTGCCTCTTTGCCACGAAAGTCTTGTATTTACTTTCAGGTATTAATGTGTTTGCTGCAAATCTATTCGCTGCTTCCTCAGCCTTGTTTGTGCCCATATCTACTTCATCGATAAATACACTGGTTTTTCCGTGAAGGATTATGTGACCTGCTTCATGGAAAAATGTGAACCAGAAATGGTCATCTCTCTTATAGCGGAGGCTGAGCATGATCAGCGCTTTATCCGGGCCGAGCCATCGCGTTGCGCCGCTCAGATGGGTCTTTGGAAGTTCGGGAACAAATAGAAGTGCAACGCCGGAATTTCGACAGAACTCCTTCATGCGTGGCTCAAAAATTTCCGGGTCTTCCCGGGTAAGGAATCGTATCTCCTGCAATGCATTTTTAAATGTGTTCTTGTCTAACGGAGATGTTTTAATATTTTCTGCTTCAATTTCACCGATCCGGAGCCATGCCGACACCGATTCTTTCGAGCTTGTGAAGGTTGGTGATTTTCTGTATGAAACAGCAATACGCTTAAACTGGGCCTTCCAGGCTTCTACACTCGCAACAGCAAAGAAATCCAGAAGTTCTTCAACTGTTTCAGCAAGGTTTTGTCGTTTACGAATAAAGCCTCTTTTCGCGAGTTCTGTTAGGGGAAATTTCTTTGCCCATTCTTTTTTGTTCTCAAGCATTCGCCGGTCGGCAATTTTAGCAACATGCAGCCGATAATATGCGTTAAGATTATTCCATATATTTGCAGATACACCCAAAACCCTCTCAAAGTGAATAGCTGTTTCAGGGGTAACCGGAGCTTTTCCATGGATGATTTGACTAACTGTTTTTAAGGATAGACCGCTGCGCTCGGCAAATGCAGTCCTTGTTATCCCCCGGGCTTCAAGAGTCTCTTCTAAAATCTCTCCGGGATGAATGGCATAATCGGGCGTATATTGATTCAGGGTTGTCGCGGCCATTAATGATAGTCCTCCACTCCAAAAATTTTGATTGCTGTTATTTGGGTTAAGTCAAGTCCGCCATCATCCTTTCTTGGCAATGGATTATGATCCGGTTCGAAGATGAGACGATAAGGATGTTTTAAATCAACTGCGAATTGATCACTGCCTTTTCCGCTGAGTTCATGCCTTCGTTCAGGTTTTGTATGCGGCACTTCAGCCAATACCGGTGATGCTCTGAGTACTGCCATGCGCCGTATTATCAAACGTGTTTTCTCTAATCCAAATTTTTTTCTCAGCTCTTTTTCAGAATTAAAAATCTTCTTAAGAGTTTTATTTCTGAAAGCTATATCCATTCTTTAAAATATCCTTTACCAGATAGGTAAAACATTTTCAAGCTAAATCTAATATTTTGATTCATTTAATCTCGAAAGACACTTCAATTCCAGTGACAGCATGCCTATTTCCCAAAGAAAAAAAGGCAATAATATGTATGCTGCCCCCGATTCAGTAATGGAACATCGATAGATTGATCAAAAACATCGATAGATTTTCGATAGATTTCCAGCAAACTATTTTTTCTTGAAAACATATCCGGTGCTTCGTCCTTTTCCTGTCTGTTCAAGAATATCTAATTTAATCAACCCTGTGAGTTCCCTGTTGATTACCCACGCTACTGATATGCGGAGAATCTACGGAACGTTCGTGCAGAACGTGCGCAAAACCGGATGTTATCTTTTCCCTCGCACTTTTTCTTGACGAATCGAATGCCATCCATTTAATCGCAAACCTCAAATTCTTTTTCCCTGGATCATCCATAATTTAAAAAGCCAGCTATAACTTTGATATCAATGCTATACAAACTTTTTAAATTGGATTCTTAATGCTTTTCGTTCTTTAACGGCTGCCTTGAAAGTCTTCTCAAGATGTCTTGGATACAAATTTCTTTTATGATATCCAATACCTCTAAGGGCTTTTTCCAGGTTGATTGATTTTTGTTGAAACTCCCCGCCGCAAGCAGCGGGGAATGCGCTCGCTGTTCAGTTCAATATCGTGCGCATAATCTATGGTCAAATCACAAATTTTCTTGCCGGGTACTCCTTAAGACCTTTGCAAAGGGCACAGGGGCCCATGCAATTATGCGTTTCGTGTATCGTATAGAGATAGTCGATGCCTTGAAACCAATTGTTCACATCTTTGAATCCCGCCTATAATTAGCGGGACTTACCGCAATATATCAAGTTGTTTATTTATGGATGGCCGCATACTCCTCAATTGCACATCCTCTGGTCAAAGCTGTAAAAGCCATTGCAAGAATTGAAAGAATTGAGTATTGTATAGAGGCAATGCGCGACATAAAGGTAAAAGGAAAGAGCATGCATTGGAAACCGATCAAGAAATCCTGTGATACCTGGATCCTTCAGCCAAACCTCCTGGACTATGACAAAACCTGTGCCAATTTCTCATGGGAGACAATCCGCCGTGAGTTAGACGGCCTGCCAGGCGGCAAAGGGCTAAATATTGCCTATGAGGCGATAGACCGCCATGCCATTGGCCCACGGTGTAACTACCTCGCTATCCGTTGGCTGGGCAAGGACCGCACGGTTCTCGATTTTACCTATGGAGATCTAAAGGAGCAGAGCAACCGCTTTGCCAACATGCTCAGGCAGTTGGGTGTGGGTAAAGGCGACCGGGTGTTCGTCCTGACTGGGCGCATTCCTGCCCTTTATATTGCTGCACTCGGCACATTCAAGAACATGAGTGTCTTTTGTCCCTTATTCTCTGGTTTCGGTCCGGTCCCAATCTTCCAACGGTTAAGCAGGGGCGATGCCAGTGTCTTGGTGACCACAGAGAGCCAATATAAGCGGAAAGTAGCCGGTTTGCTGGAACGTCTGCCGCAACTCCGGCATATACTGCTGACGGATGCGGAAGAAGACATGGAAGAGGGTCTATGGTCACTGCCGAAGCGTATGGCGGAAGCGTGCGCCGAATTTACAATTCCGCCGACAGCACCGGAGAACATGGCGAGCTTGCATTTCACCAGCGGTACGACAGGGATGCCAAAAGGAGCTGTTCATGTGCACAACGCAGTGCTTATCCACTACATGACAGGAAAGTATGTGCTGGACTTTCACCCTGAGGATATCTTTTGGTGCACGGCGGATCCTGGGTGGGTGACCGGTACCTCGTACGGTATCATTGCGCCCTTGGTCAACGGCATTACCAACATCATAGATGAGGCAGATTTTGATGCAGAGCGCTGGTACCGCATCCTGGAAGAGCAAAAGGTGAATATCTGGTATACGGCCCCGACGGCAATTCGCAGACTGATGCGCATGAATATCAAGCCACGCAAGCAATACGATTTGAGCCATCTACGGCTCATCCATAGCGTCGGGGAACCCCTCAATCCCGAAGCCGTCGTTTGGGGGCAGAAGGCGCTGGGACTGCCGATCCACGACAACTGGTGGCAGACCGAAACAGGCGGAATCATGATCGCCAACTTCGCTTCCGTCGAGATTCGACCCGGCTCAATGGGTCGTCCTTTACCTGGAATCGAGGCGGCCATCGTTCGACGTATAGGTAGGAATTCAGTCGAGGTGGTGGAAGAACCTGACGTCCAGGGCTATCTTGCGCTCAAACCCGGATGGCCTTCTATGTTCCGGGAATATCTGCATGACGATGAGAAGTTCCAAAAGTGCTTTGTTGGCGGCTGGTATATGACAGGCGACCTGGCAAAGCGCGATAAAGACGGCTATTTTTGGTTCGTCGGGCGCGCAGATGACATCATTAAGACCTCGGGGCATATGGTGGGCCCGTTCGAGGTGGAGAGTGCACTGATGGAACATCCTGCGGTGGCCGAAGCGGGCGTCATAGGCAAGCCTCACCCGATGATCGGAGAGCTCGTCAAGGCCTTCGTCTCTCTCAAACCGGGCGTGGAGCCTGATGATACGCTACGCTTGGAACTGATCGGTTTCACACGCAAGAGGCTGGGGCCGGCGATAGCGCCACGGGAGATCGAATTCCAGGACAATTTACCCAGGAACAAGGCTGGCAAGATAATGCGCCGACTGCTCAAAGCCCGCGAGTTGGGATTGCCCAAAGGCGACACGTCGACATTGGAAACGAACGACCGATGATATTTCCAAGAAATTAGAATTTCTGCAAATTATACAACTCCAAATTCTTTATACAAAGGCAAAACTATTTTCTTAATATATTGGGAGGGTCATTATGACTGTCCGTAACCTTAAATTTATGTTCAAACCTTCTTCGGTTGCCTTGATTGGAGCTAGTCAAAGAACATCCTCGGTTGGTGCCGTGGTTGCCAGGAATCTCTTAGGCGCTGGATTCGAAGGTGAAATCCTTCCGGTCAATCCGAAATATAAAACTATTGAGGGAATCCTGTGCTATCCTGACGTTGTCAGCCTCCCCAAACCACCAGACCTTGCTGTGATTGCCACGCCGCCTGATTCGGTTCCCGGGCTGATCGCCGAGCTGGGTGCTTTCGGGACCAAAGCC
>JAPVVG010000220.1 GCA_028571455.1 Desulfobacteraceae bacterium
CTGTCAAACTTGGCAATTCCTTCTCTGCCATTTGTTGCTGTTTCAACGTTGTGACCATATACACCCAATGCCTGTTGGACTATATCTATAATAGCTGCTTCATCATCAATAACCAAAATTTTGCACATAATTTCTCTCCTGCATAGCTTATATTATAAATAATGTCTGGCTATTTTTTTGTATAATTTATTGTTTTTATATTGTCAACAACATATTGTATATTTTTTTATTATTATACTATATGATGTATATTTTACTCTTTAAAAGATCTGGTCAACACATTTGGCAGTTCTAAAATCTCTGGAATTAACCAGTTACCACCCCCACCCTGCCCTCCGCCTCGAAGGGGGAGGGAGCATTTTCGGCTTTTTACAGGTGAATTATTTATGATATTATTAAATTTGTGTCAAACCTGATTACACAGTTTTTTCCCAATTTTTGGAAAAGCTATGAGCTTAATATGAATATATTTGTTTTTACTATATCTTTCACAATATAGATCTGTAATGTTTCAAAAAAAAAGCCCTTTTTAAAAAGGGCTTTTTTTAAAGTATTTTAGGCAGATCCGGTGATGTCTGCCTTATAGTTGTGAGCAAGTATTTTCTGCTAAAATCTCTTGATTTCTTTTATTTTCTCCTAATTTTAAACCGCAACAGCGAGCGCATCCAAAAATGGCTAACTTCCCTTAAGCCTTACAAATTTTTCTTTTCCAGCTCTCCAATACGCTTATTAATAGCATCCAGAGAACTCTTCATATAATCCGCGTCAGCTTTTAGTCCGGCTATCTCATCTGCTGATTCTAATGGATATCCTGGGCCATATTCAGCAGGATACAATCCAAAACCCCGTCCATAACCCATGCCCATTTCACGGCCAAAACCTCTTCTATAGCCTCGTCCCATGCCAAATCCCCGGCCATAACCAAATCCTCCGACAAATTGAGGACCATAGCCTGTTGCTCTGGGATTACATAGACCTCTTGCGCCTCCTGTCATGGGCCCTTGACCCTGTGGGCCTGTTCTATCAAAACCTGGCATAATATTCACCTCCTTATCCCTAATATAAAAATAAACCTTTGTGATATATACCTCGGAAGGTTATAAATTGCGTTTTTTTCGGTGAGCAATGAGCATCAAGAGCAAGGCGCGAAGGCGCGAAATAGCAAGCTATTTCAAGCCTGAGCAACGCAGTTATTGATGTTCAGGGCCAGCGAAAAATCGCAAGGTGTGGCCTTTCGAGGTATAACTTATCGGCGGCCTTGGCCGCCTTTTCCAGCGCCTCTGCCCTGGCCTCTGCCTTGACCTTGCCCGGAACCCCTGCCTGCGCCCTGGCCTCTGCCTGAACCTTGACCCTGGCCCTGGCCTGAACCCTGGCCCTGGCCTGAACCCTGGCCCTGGCCTAAACCCTGGCCCCTGCCGGTCCTTGGACCTTGACCCTGTGGGCCTGTTCTATCTCCTCTTGGCATATTATTCACCTCCTTGATTAAATTCTATCTTTAAACTATCTGCCGCCTCTTCTCCGGCAGCGACATCCACGTTGACCTCGAAATTTATATATATAGACTTCGTTAAAATATGTTTTTCTATAGGCTCGAAGCCCTTTATCCACAATGAATTGAATAAAAATTGGACACTTTGCCGGTCTGGGTTTTACGGTTCACAGTTCTATGTTCATCGTTAATCGCGTTGCGTTTTTTTTCTATACCATTGATTTTCTAATTATGAGCATTTGACCAAAATATAATTACATTATTGTTTGGTGTCAAGTGTTATTTTAGTCATACGACCAAAATATTATTATTCAGGCTTTTTCATGCGTTCCGCCAATATTTCATCCTATCATATAGGTTCCAGTGCCAACCGCTATAAGCGCTTCCTTGTCATTATGGAGAGTTGTCCGTGTGACGACGACTTTGTTCCCCATACGCATAATCGAACCGGTTGACAAAAAATAATTCCCTTGACCGGGTCTTAAAAAATCAATTCTAAGGTCAACAGTACTAATTCTAAATATCCGTTTCGCTATCTCCTCAAACGGACGTCCGGCCATTTTCTTGAGCACACCTGCCGATACGATTGCCCCGCCTGTTACATCCAAAACCGAAGAAATAACCCCGCCGTGCAACATCTTGTATTTATAATTCCCAACCAGTTTTTCTTTCATCTCCAGTTTTATGCAGACATTGTCCTCTTTCAAAGACATTATCTGTAATTCCAGAGCCTTGTTAAACGGTATCTTCTCTTCATATATAGTTTGTAAAAACTGCAATAATGCAGCAAGATCTGTTTTTGGATCAATCATATCTACACACCTTTAAATAATATTAAAAGGGCTATCCACTTCGCTACCCTAAACGACAAATTGTAGGTTGGGTTAAGCCGCCGGTCTGCAACTAATTTCGTTGGGTTCGCTAATTTTGCAGTGATCTCGGTGTGTTGAGGTTCTATTAAGTCAGGCGAACCCAACAAAAAGTGATGACTATAACCGCTTAACCCAACCTACAATATACCCAAGGACAATGAAGTGGATACCCCCTTTAATATTATACTTCAATTGAGAGTTTCACTTAATTGAGGTATAATTATTTGAAACTGTTTGATCGGTCAAGATGTTTTACCTGAACGGTTGCAGAGAAATTTTAAGGTTGAGTTTAACTGAAAATTGATATTATGGTAAATTATTACATATTGTATTTTTATAAAGAAGACTCATAAAAAATGATACATGAATCTAACATAACAAACATTATGGAGCTTACAAAGGATCAGCTTGTTTCATGGCTCAAAGATCATGATATCGAGGCTTATCGTGCAAAGCAGATCATGAAGTGGATTTATTTTCGCCAGGCAGACGATTTTGAGATAATGACAGATATTAAGAAGGAGTTCAGGCAGCTTTTCTCACTCAATTTCAGGATAGATCGTCTTGAGAAAAAGCAGATCGAAACCTCGCATGACGGGTCCAGAAAATATCTTTTAAAATTATTTGATGGGCAATGCATTGAAAGTGTGCTGATTCCTGAAAAAAATTATTATACTTTATGCATATCAAGCCAGGTTGGCTGCGCACAAGGATGCAGCTTTTGCCTTACCGCAAAAGGAGGTTTTGTGCGGAATTTAACAAAAGGTGAAATCCTGGCCCAGGTGCGCGACATTATGAACGATCTAAACGATTCCGAAAAACTGAAAAATATAGTTATAATGGGAATGGGCGAGCCACTGGCAAATTACAAAAATGTGATTGGCGCTATTGACACTATAACCGATACCAGGTGCGGGCTTGGATTTTCAAACAACAAAGTCACACTTTCAACAGCAGGCATGGTGCCAAAACTGGCTGATCTGAATCAGGATGCAAGTGTCAACCTCGCGATATCATTAAATGCAACAGACAACAAAACTCGTGACATGCTCATGCCGATAAACAAAAAATATCCTATTGAAATTCTGCTTGACGCATGCCGTAAATACAGGTTACCGCCCCGTCAAAGCATCATGTTTGAATATATTCTCTTAAAAAATATAAACGATTCCGCTGATGACGCAAACCGCCTTGCTGAATTGCTGCGTTCAATAAAGGCAAAAATCAATCTCATACCATTTAATGAACATGAAGGCAGTGAATTCAAACAGCCGGAAGAGGATGTAATTAATAATTTCAAAGAAATCCTGCGTAAAAATAATTACATCACCGTCATTCGCCGCAGCAAGGGCCGGGATATTTCAGCCGCATGCGGCCAGCTCAGGGTCAGGACGAGGAACTCAGATCAGGTTGTTTAGGCTGAAAGCTGTTAGTTTTTAGTAGTTACCATTATATCAAATACTGCCTGAGCTCTTCCGGATGTATCCCCGATACTTTAAGAATTTGAGAGCGCTGCGGCGTTACAACTTCTACATCCACCTGAATATTGTTTGGGGCCTTGCTGTATCCGGCGCATATTGACGCCGCAAAAATAATCATATCTTCGCTGCCTCCGTGAGGCACTAAAACAAAGGGGCCGGGGAAATTATTTACCTTGATAACGGTATCTGCGTCCGGGTTGTAATATCTTTTTATTTGTTCATTATCGCTCTTTGTGCGCCCGACTATTATCTTTGTGTTTTTGTTTAAACGCAGATGCCGGCCGTGCTTTAAAAGATGAAGTTCCTCTTCTGTAAATTCTTCCTGATGATCAAAGATGTCCTTTAGACGCGCAGCATAACCTTTGTCGGTTAAAAGACAGCCGCCTCCCGCGGAAGGATAATCAATAATACCGAATTCCCTGGCGATTTTTATCTGCACCTTGCGTGATCTTCCTGTTATGCCTAACAACAGGTCTCTGTTTACTAGTCCCTCTTTTTCAGGTATTGTTACAGGAAGCTTTCCGGCGCTTAAGGGGCGCAGTATATAGCCGTCACAACCTGATTGCTTTTCAACATAACGCAGGGATGGTTTTGTCTGAGACATTGGACGCTGGCCGACCACTTCGCCGCTGAAAAGAAAATCAAATCTCTTTTCTTTTATTATAGCGCATGCAAACCTGAACATTAAGGCATGGCAGTCCATGCACGGGTTCATATGCTTCCCGTATCCGCATGGAGGATTCTTAAGCATCACAAGGTATTCTTTTGTAATGTTTTTGACGGTAATGGGTATTCCGGTAATGTGAGCGGCTTTAAGCGCCTTTTCAGATGAAAAAAACGGAGTTTCAAAGGTTATCCATTCAACATCTATCCCCTGTTTGCGCAAAATCAGCGCCGATAAAATACTATCAAGGCCGCCGGAACAAAGACCCAGCGCCCGCACTTTCTTTGGATGTAAAATCATGGCCTATCTGAAAATCTATAGAATTGCGAAAATGTTACGCTTCTTTTTAAAATATTTGCAGATCGAGGCTTCTTTCATTTATATGCTCAAGGACTCTTTTGAGAAACTCCTCCATGCTGACCCCGTATCTGACATTACCATCCAGGGTCCTAACGGAAAGAGCGCCTGATTCTTTCTCCTTTTTCCCAATAGTAAGTATAAGGGGAATCTTATTTACCTGGGCCTCCCGGACCTTTTTATTCAGGCTTTCTGTTCTGCTGTCCACCTCTGTGCGAAGCCCTGCCTTTACAAGTGTTGTTTGCACTTCGTTTGCATAAGGAATAAGGTCATCATTTATCGGCAGTATGATTACCTGCACCGGCGTCATCCATAAAGGGAATTTACCGGCAAAGTGCTCAATTAAAATACCGAAAAACCTCTCAATTGAACCGTAAATTACCCTGTGGATCATCAGGGGGCGCTGTTTTTCATTGTTCTTTGCAATATAGGACAGGTCGAATCTTTCAGGCAGTGCCATGTCTAATTGTATGGTTCCGCACTGCCATGTCCTGTTTAGCGCATCCTTTATATGCATATCTATCTTTGGACCGTAAAAAGCGCCGTCACCTTCATTTATTTTATAATCCATGCCGTAAATCTTGAGAGCAGACTTTAAGCTTTCTGTAGCAACCTCCCATTGTTTATCCGTGCCGATAGATTTTTCAGGACGCGTTGAAAGCTCTAAATGAAACCCAAGCCCGAAAGTGCTGTAGATGCGTTCTACCAGTCTAAACACACCCAGGATTTCATCTTCGATCTGTTCAGGAGTCATGAAAATGTGCGCATCATCCTGATGAAAAGCCCTGACTCTAAACAGTCCTGATAAAACACCGCTCAATTCGTGCCTGTGAACAAGTCCGATTTCAGCGGCACGGATCGGCAAATCTTTGTATGAGTGGGGCTTTACGCCATAAAAAAGCATTCCGCCCGGGCAGTTCATTGGTTTAATGACATATTCTGTTTCATCCACCATGGATGTATACATATTTTCGCGGTAGTTTTCCCAGTGGCCGCTTTTTTCCCAGAGGCTGCGGGAAAGCATAATAGGGGTCTTTATCTCGACATAACCTGCGGCCCTGTGTTCAAAGCGCCAGTAATCTATCAGAGATTCCCATATAGCAAGCCCTTTTGGGTGAAAAAAAGGCATTCCAGGAGCCTCTTCATAAAAGCTGAAAAGATCCATTGCCAGGCCGATTTTTCGATGGTTCCTCTTTTTTGCCTCTTCCAAAAAATTCAGATATGCCTTCAACTCTTTTTTGTTGAAAAAGGCAGTGCCATAAATTCTCTGAAGCTGGGGCTTTGTCTGATCAGCGCGCCAGTAAGCCCCTGAAACCTTCATAAGCTTTACTGCTTTGACAAATCCTGTGTGTGGAATATGGGGGCCGCGGCATAAATCTGTAAAATCCCCCTGTTCATAGAGAGATATTGTCCCATCTTTTAGCTCTGAAATCATTTCCAGTTTATACGGCTCATTTATATAAAAATCCATTGCTTCAGATTTTGACACCTCTTTCCTCTTAAATGGAATCTTTGCCTTTATGATTTTTTTCATCTCAGCTTCAATTTTCGGGAAGTCCTCTTCAGAAACCGGCTCCATGTCAATATCGTAATAAAAACCGTTTTCCACAACAGGTCCTATTGTAAGCTTTGCTCCCGGGAAAATATGTAAAATCGCCTGAGCCATAACATGTGCGGCGCTGTGACGAAGAATATCCAGCGCTTCCAGCTCCTTGGTTGTAATAAATCTTACAGACGAATCCCTGGTAATTTTTGTGTTTAAATCAACAATGACCGAATCAAGCTCCATGGCTACGCAGTTTCGCGCAAAATCTTCTGAAATGCTCATCGCCACGTCAAAACCGGAAGGGATATTTTCAAAACCCTTTATATTGCCGTCAGGAAATGTTATGTTTATCATAATATGCTTTCATGGGGTTAAGTGTTAAATGCTAAGATAACGTACTCAAGTTTGCCTGGTTCCCATGCTCCAGCGTGGGAACCCATATGGTATGCATTCCCACGCTGGAGCATGGGAACGAGAAATTATACTTTTTACGAATTTGTCAAGTTTCGTGTTTTCGTGACAAATAAATATTTATGAGAATCAGCCACGCAGGTCAAGGATAAAAAATGAAAGTAAACGGCAAGTTGAATTATCAGATAGTAGATACAAAATCAGGCCTGGAAGATATCGCCCGATCCCTGAAAAAGGAAAAAATCATTGCAGTTGATCTGGAAGCAGATTCTATGTTCCATTTTAAAGAGAAGGTCTGCCTCATCCAGATAGCATCAGAAAAGATAAATGCAATCATAGATCCTTTGAAGATAAATGACATATCTCCACTTAAGCCACTGTTTGCAAACCGTGATATAAAAAAAATCTTCCACGGAGCAGATTATGATGTTCGCTCTCTATACAGGGATTTTCGCATAAAAATAAACAATCTGTTCGATACCCAGATTGCATGCATGTTCCTTGGCATTAATGGAACCGGTCTTGATGCGGTTGTTCAGCAAAGGTTCAATATAAAGCTTGATAAAAAATTTCAGAAAAAAGACTGGTCAAAAAGGCCGCTGCCGGATGAAATGATAGAATATGCTGCCGGCGATGCGATTTATCTTTTTCCTCTGGCAAAAATCCTCGAAAAAGAGCTTGCTGAAAAAGAACGTCTTTCCTGGGTATATGAAGAATGTGCAATTTTAAGCAAAGTGAGACCTGCTGCATTAAA
>JAPVVG010000221.1 GCA_028571455.1 Desulfobacteraceae bacterium
CCAGCAGCGCATACCTGAAACTAAGATCACTTACACGGATTTTCTTGCCATGGTGGAAAATGAAAGGGTGGCTGAGGTGGTGATACAGGGCCAGGAACTCTTTGTCACCGATATAAACCGCAATCAGTTTAAGGTATTTGCACCCCAGGACGCCGATCTTATCAAGATTCTCAGGAAAAAGGGCGTATCTATTAATGCAAGACCGCCATCTGAATCACCCTGGTATATATCTATTCTTGTTTCATGGCTTCCCATGATTGTTCTCATAGGGATATGGATATTTTTTATGCGTCAAATGCAGTCTGGAGGGGGCAAGGCGCTTTCATTCGGCAAGAGTCGCGCGCGGCTGCAATCTGACAAGTCAACAAAAGTAACATTTGACGATGTTGCGGGAATCGACGAGGCAAAGGAAGAGCTTGGTGAAATTATTGACTTCCTGAAAGAGCCTAAAAAGTTTACACGTCTTGGAGGACGAATACCCAAAGGGGTTCTTCTGATGGGACCTCCAGGCACAGGAAAAACTCTTCTTGCACGCGCGATTGCAGGTGAAGCAGATGTTCCTTTCTTTAGCATCAGCGGTTCAGATTTTGTAGAGATGTTTGTCGGTGTAGGAGCGTCACGCGTAAGAGACCTTTTTGTTCAGGGCAAAAAGAACGCCCCTTGTATCATATTTATTGACGAACTCGATGCTGTCGGAAGGCATAGGGGGGCTGGTCTCGGAGGAGGACATGACGAAAGGGAACAGACATTAAACCAGCTTCTTGTAGAAATGGACGGATTTGAATCAAATGAAGGCGTTATCCTGATATCTGCCACAAACCGGCCTGATGTGCTCGATCCTGCTCTTTTGCGTCCCGGCCGTTTCGACCGTCAGGTAGTTGTTTCGCTGCCTGATATCAAGGGACGTGAAGAAATTCTTAAGGTTCACATGAAAAAAACACCTATTGCGCCTGATGTCGATCCCCTTATTATTGCAAAGGGAACGCCTGGATTCTCCGGCGCAGACCTTGAAAATCTTGTCAATGAAGCAGCTCTCTATGGCGCCAAAAGAAACAAGGAAAGGGTTGATATGGCTGACCTGGAAGATGCAAAGGATAAGGTTTACATGGGGCTGGAGCGCAAGTCAAAAGTCGTCAAGGAAGAGGATAGAAAAGTCACAGCGTATCACGAAGGAGGGCATGCCCTTGTTGCCCGTTTGTTGCCCAATACGGATGCAATTAACAAGATAACCATTATACCAAGAGGTAGAGCGGCAGGTATCACATGGTTTTTGCCTGAAGAAAGGGATTTCAGATTTAAAGATCAGCTTGAAAATGAACTTTCGGTCGCCTTTGGAGGACGGGTAGCCGAAGAAATTATTTTTAACCGGATCAGCACCGGCGCTGCCAATGATATCAAACAGGCAACCGAACTCGCCCAAAAGATGGTGCGTTCCTGGGGCATGAGTGAAGAGCTTGGTCCGCTTTCCTATGCAAAGGGGGAAGAACAAATCTTTCTTGGCCGTGAAATAGCTCAGCACCGGGATTACTCTGAAGAAACAGCGAAAAAGATAGACCAGGAGGTAAACGCTTTGATTAATAAAGCGTACAACCAGGCCCGCAATGTATTAAAGGAACATATAGACATTCTTCATAAACTTGCGGAACTTCTACTTGAAAAGGAAACAGTCAAGGGATCTGAGCTTGATGAACTCATACACTCCATGAAGCCGGAATTTAAGCTGCCGTCTGATAAGCCTTAAGTTAAATAGAATGAAAACATATAATATTTCGTGCGGCGGGCATACTCTGTCATTTGGCGTGCGTACCTGTATTATGGGTATTTTGAATGTTACCCCTGATTCATTTTCAGACGGAGGCAGGTTTTTTACAACCGATGCTGCTGTTGCTCATGGAGAAAAACTTGTTGAAGATGGAGCCGATATTATTGATGTCGGAGGGGAATCCACACGACCCTTTTCTGATGCGGTTTCTGCTGAGGAGGAAGTTAGGCGCGTTGTGCCTGTTATTGAAAAACTCTCAAAACATATTCCAGTGCCAATTTCCATCGATACAACAAAGGCGGCTGTTGCCAGGCAGGCCATTGAAGCCGGCGCTTCCATAATAAATGATATCGGAGCGTTGCGCATTGACAATAACATGGCGGCAGTTGCTGCCAAATACGGGGTCCCGCTTGTTTTGATGCATATGAAAGGAAACCCCAAAACAATGCAGGTTGCGCCTGTTTATGATGATCTTATCGATGAAGTCAAAAAGTTTCTTGAAAATGGAATCAACATGGCTGAAAAAAACGGGATTTCAAGATCAAAAATCATTATCGATCCTGGAATCGGCTTTGGTAAGACAGTTGAACATAATCTTCTTTTAATTAATCATCTACATGAATTTACAAGTCTGGATGCGCCTATTCTTATAGGACCTTCAAGAAAATCATTTATTAGAAACATCCTTTTTGACAAACCAGCTAAGGATATTAAGACTGATATACCCGCAATGGAAACCGGTACGCAGGCAGCGGTTGCCGCTGCAGTTTTACATGGAGCCCATATTGTGCGTGTCCATGATGTTGCCGGAACATATAAGACACTAAAAATTGTTGATGCCATTAAAAATGTATAAACAAGTTCACAGTTCCACGGTTCAGAGGTTCAAGGACTGAAAAAAATGAACATCGAATCCGCCAAAGCACTCTGGCGGAAACGTCCAACATCGAATTTTGAATAAGGTATTCTGCCAATTTATAAACTGGCTGAGCGAAGCGATTTCATCATTCGATGTTCAATGTTCGATGTTGGACGTTCATCTTTTAAGGCAAGCGACCCTTAATCCTTAACCATTGAGTTACCTATGCTTTTAGTTATAGATATTGGAAATACAAACATTGTGATGGGCATTTACGATGGCTCTCATCTTCTAAAAGACTGGCGGATTCGCTCAGAAAGAAATACTACGGAAGATGAGTTCAACCTTCTTGTGTCAAATCTTTTTGCGGCAAGCAATATTAACACTAATGAAATAAATAAAACAATAATCTCCTGCGTGGTTCCACAAATGGTGACTATTCTGGATTCATTCTGCCATAAATACTTAGGACACGCTCCATACTGGGTAGATGAAAAATCGGCCGCCGGGATGCCGATCCTTTACAGCAATCCGGCAGAGGTTGGCGCAGATAGGATTGTAAATGCTGTTGCAGCTTTTCACAAATATAAAGGTAGCCTTGTTGTAGTAGATTTCGGCACAGCCACAACGTTTGATGCCATCTCGGAAAAGGGTGAATATCTTGGCGGCGCAATTAGCCCTGGAATTATGATTTCTTCTGAGGCTCTGTTTAAAAAAGCATCCAAACTGCCGAGAGTGGAAATTTTTAAGCCTCCTGAAAGGGTAATCGGTAAAGATACTGCAAGCAGCATGAAATCCGGTATTATTTATGGACATGCCGGCCTTGTTGATGGAATTGTAAAGCGGATGAAAACAGAGATGGAAACCAACCCAAAAATAATTGCCACAGGGGGACTGGCCGAAATCATGGCCGAAATTTGCGAAACCATCGACCTGGTAGATACTTCCCTAACTCTTGAAGGCTTGCGCATCATCTATGAAAAAATAACAAATTCTGTAACAGTTCCGCCACAAAGACACTAAGATTATAATATAATTTGTATTTAGATATTATGCTTCTGTAAAGTCTGTGGGCGGAGTCTTTAAAAAGGGTCTGAATCTGGTTTTATCATTCGATTTCATATAAGCTTCGTCAGCGCTTATCCATCCTTTTTTATACAGTTCCATAATAGCGTCATCCAAAAGCTGCATCCCGTATTTCCTGCCGGTCTGAATCATTGAAGGTATCTGATAGGTTTTCCCTTCTCTAATCAGATTCCGAACAGCGGGGTTCGCTATCAGTATCTCCATCGCAGCGCAGCGCCCTTTTTTATCAATCCTTTTAAACAGTACCTGCGCTACTACTGCTCTGAGCCCATCAGAAAGTGTGGAACGGATTTGTGACTGTTCACTTGCTGGAAAAACTTCGATAACACGGTCAACCGTTTTAGGTGCGCTGGATGTATGAAGGGTGCCAAAAACAAGGTGCCCGGTAGATGCGGCTTCTATGGCAAGCGATATAGTTTCCAGGTCCCTCAGTTCGCCGACCAGAATAATATCGGGATCTTCGCGCAAAGCGCCGCGCAAAGCTGCGCTGAATGTCTTTGTATGAAGACCGACTTCACGGTGGTTGACTATGCAACTCTGACTTTTGTGAACAAATTCAATGGGATCTTCGACAGTGATTATATGATCCTTACGGGTTCGATTTGCTTCATCAATTATTGCCGCAAGTGTGGTCGACTTTCCGCTTCCTGTTGGCCCGGTCACAAGAACCAGACCTCTTGGAAGGGAAGCCATTTTTGTTATAACAGAAGGAAGACCAAGCTGCTCGGCGGTCATTATATCTGCCGGAATCTCTCTGAAAACCGCGGCAGCGCCATATTTTTGCATAAAAAAATTCGCCCTGTACCTTGCAAGCCCCGGTATCTCATATCCAAAATCAACATCCCCTGTTTCCTCGAAGACCTTTACCTTTTCTTCGGGCGCAATTTCATAAAGCATGGCCTTAAGCTCATCATTGTCAAGCACCTTATATTTGACCCTCTCCATATCGCCTCTTATTCTGAGAACAGGCGGCTGCCCTGATACAAGATGAAGATCTGAAGCGCCCTGGTCGTGCATCAATTTAAAAAAAGCATCTATTTTTGCCATTTATCGTTCCTATTTTGAATCGTACTTAGAAACCTTTGAAAAATGGAAAATGGTAATAGTTCAGTCACAAAGACACTAAGATTATAATATAATTCCCTTATAATTCATAGTTTAGGGATTTAGGGATTCTGAATTGAAGGATGTTGCAACCTTTAATTCCTCAATTTATCATTCATATACCTCATTTGTGCCTTAGTGGTTTAACTGTTACGAAAAATGTTTAGTGTCTCAATAATTTCAATTTAGCATCTTCTTCATCCATAGTCTTCATCCCCTCATTTCCGATTTCAAGTAATTTAGTGTGTGTTTCAATTATTGAACGGATCTGAACTTCGATCTGCATTCGCTGCCGTTTCAATTCTGCAATGTCTTCATGCAACTGGGCAAGCCTTTTATGAGCTCTGTTTAAGATTTTTTCCGCCTTTAATTCAGCATTGGCGACAATTAACTCAGCCGATTTTCGAGCATTTTCCTTCATCTCATCCAGAACTTTCTGGGAGTTGAGCATGGCACGCTTGAATGTTTCTTCACGCTCTTTGTATCCCTGGCTTTCGAGCTTGATTCTGCGAATCTCGTTTTGTGCATTCTCATTTTCTTGCTGTAACAATTCAAAAGTATCAGTCATCTGCTCAAGGAACCTGTCAACCTCCCTGACGTCAAATCCTCTGAATCTTACTTTAAACTGCTGCTGTTGAATTTCAATTGGTGTGATTTTCATAATATATCACCTGCTTTTTAAATTAATTATAACTACGTTAAGCGATTAGCTGTTAGTCCGCCAAAGGGCTCTGGCGGACTAACTGCTAAAAACTCAATTGAGCTAATAACATCTTGATATAGTTTAACTAATGGCTAAAAGCTAATGGCTAATCGCTCATTTTAGGTTATAACAAGGTTTCAGACAATTTGAACAGGCTGCTGACAACAAAGGTGCGGAGAAAAACAATTCCTAAAAAGGCAACAATTGGAGAAAGGTCAATGCCGCCGAAGCTAACAGGAAGAAATTGGCGTATGCGATACAGAACCGGTTCCGTAACATTATGAATAAAGCGGACAATAGGGTTATAAGGATCCGGATTCACCCAGGACAAAATAGCCCGTGCTATAACAATCCACATAAAGCAAAGCAAAACAATATCAATGACCTTTGCTACGGCCAATAAAAGATAACCGAATATATACATAAAAAAACCTTATAGTTTATTTTGCAACCGTTCACGGTTCAAAGTTCACACAAACCGCAACTACCTTAACAGTTGAACTTTGAACCCTGAACCGTGAACGGTTGCTTTATTTTTTCTTGATTGCTGGTTGTGATTATAAAAATTGGCCCTTTCAAAATAAAAACTAAATATATTCTCAATGATAAGTCAAGATATTTCATGCAAAATCATTGACATGCCCTATATCCAACCGCTATTTAATGATTCAAGGAGTGAAAAAAATGAACATCGAACATCGAACGTCCAACATCGAATTTTGAATAAGGTATTCTGCCAATTTATAAACTGGCGGAGCGCTTCGACCCCTCAGCATAAACTCACCGATTTCATCATTCGATGTTCGATGTTCGATGTTCGATGTTGGACGTTCATCTTTTAAGGTTCAAGGTTAGAGAGCGATGGAAATTGAACATAAGGCAACCAACCCTGAACCATGAACTTTATATATGGAGGCAGCATGTCTGAGCTTAACAAAAAAATCGGTTTTATTGGGGCCGGCAATATGGGAGAAGCCTTTGTTGGGGCTATTACAAAATCTAATATATTGCCTCCGTCAATGATATATGTCAGCGATATAAATGAAGAGCGCCTGAGTGTTTTGCACTCATCTTACGGCATATCCGTTTTAAACGACAATCTTAAACTCTTTTCAATATGTGATATCATTGTACTTGCTGTAAAACCGCAGCATATAGACCAGGTGCTCTCTCAAATTGCGGGACAAAAGGACTACAAAATTCATAGACAAAAGCTAATTGTTTCCATTGCGGCAGGAATCCCTTTGCGAAAAATTGAAGATATTCTTTATACACCGCTTGATGAAAAATCCAGGATTAAGCTCCCTGTAATACGGGTGATGCCGAATACACCGGCTCTTGTTTTAGCCGGCATGGCAGGAATGAGCGCAAACAGACATGCTTCAAATAATGATATAAAAATCGTCAGGTCCATTCTTGAAGCAATGGGTGAAGTGATCGAATTTAATGAAGAAGACCTTGATGCTGTCACCGCCCTGTCAGGTTCCGGGCCGGCCTATGTTTTTTATTTTATAGAATCTATGATCGAAGGAGGCATCTGCGTTGGTCTTGAACCGAATGATGCTGCAACGCTGACCATTGCAACCTTAAAAGGGTCTATTAAGCTCATGGAAGAACTGAATGAATCCCCGGAACTTCTTCGCCGGAAAGTAACCTCTCCAGGCGGCACAACTGAAGCAGCCCTTAAGGTGCTGGATAAAAACCAGGTCAAACAAAGCATAATCGAAGCAATAGCCGCTGCAGCCAACCGCTCAAAAGAGCTTAGCGGTTAAACCGGCCTCCACTCCTTAATTGACCAATAATTGACTAATAACAAAGAATTTTTCCAGAATGTTTGGTTGTATAAAGAGGTTATAAGAGACTCTTTGGGG
>JAPVVG010000222.1 GCA_028571455.1 Desulfobacteraceae bacterium
AATCTGACCGAAAGGTACTTTTCTATCGAAAATTCTTTTTACTACCCCTTTTACATCGAATTTGAATGCCGCTTACTTTGTGAAGATAGCTCACGCTGGACTATTCAAACCGGAAAACAGGGGTTTTCGTTCAGACACTAAATAGGCCCGGTATTCAGTAACAAGAGATTTCAATCCAAAGTTATCAAGCGTGGCCTTACTCGAAAAAATCAGGATTGCAAACACGATACAAAGCCCTGCAAGAGTTTTGGTTGGTAATTTTATCCAGTCCAGCCATTTGCTCAAATCCATGACTCCTTCCTACAGCTAACCCAGCTTGAGGGGCGCGCATGGAGCGCCAGCGTATTGCGCGACCCTCTCCAAGCTGATGTTAGGCGAGAGAAGAGACACGCCAAGTGGCTGAACAACTTCACAGCTACTTTCTCAATACACAGTCAATCCATGTCTCTTTGAGTATATTGCAATAGTTTTACTCGTTTTATCGTCTTTGACCTCAACATAAACTCTGCCGCGATTCTTTATCTGACACAATAAACCAACAGACTCCATGAGTTCCTTCTTACACTTGAAAGTGAGTTTATGCCAGCAGGTTGGCCTGACCCAAAATATCCTTTCGCCGTCATAATGGTTGGCAATGGCACATCCGCTTTGAAAATTACTTATGACTGCTTTTGCTCTATCTTGCTCTTGCTGGCTAAGTTCTTGAAAAGAACCGAAATAGTAAATAAAGAGAGATAATGTTACCACAATTTGTATTGAAAAAACTGTAATGAGTATTCTACGCCAAGGTGGGGCTCCTCTCATTCTGCATAAGGCTTTGACCACAGACGAAATAAGAAGAAGGCTGGCAACCAGAAAGAACAAATCTATCCAGCCAATTAACTTGAAAGGATGCAAGTACCCGGAGGCGAAAAGATGACCACAGGTGATGAGATTGAGATGTATAAAGCCAACAAAAATGACTGTGAAGAACGCAACTGGACCTAATTTTGACTGAGAAAGCGGTGATAGTAACCAATCTGGAGATTTTATCTTATTGATATCTTCTTGATCCCAAGCATTATGGTGGTTGAGTTCTTGAATAATTAATTTCAAGTTGTGAATTCTCAGATAGAGGATAAAGATGAAAATGAAAAAGCAGACCCCAAATACGAGAGATGACCAATGTGCCTCTATCAAAACATTCAGGAAAGAAAATTGACTTTGATTCGCTTTTCTGAGATCGAGGCTTGCAAGAACGAAAAGCCACGTAGCATAAAGGGTGATATAGTACCTCACAAGTTTCTGAAGCTCATCCACGGATTTGAACAGGTCGTCCTTCATTTAGTCTCCAAAATGACTCTGCGACAGGGCTAACCTGCCCAAAAAGCAACGATGACGTGGCTTGCGACACGTTTTACCAAAAACATGGGCAGAAGGAAAAGCCGCCATGCTTTTTGGGTCAGAGTTCAGCCCATTGTTAGCCTCTTTACCTGTTTATCTGACTCATAATATTTGAGCCTATCCCAAAAATGCTTAACATATTGAAATAATAGAATATTTTAAAAATCTACATTTATTCGCTTAACATATTCAAATTATTAACTAAACTTCGGTTATTCGCTTGATTTTTGGGATAGGTTCTTGATTAGTTCAATCATTATTTGAAAGTAATCATTGATACTTCATTGTTATCACCATCAATTCTAACTTCCCTATATTGAAATTTGTATTGGTCATTCCTTTCAGTTGTTTTACCTGAACCTAAAATCCAATCAATATTATGTTCAGCTGTCCAAATATCCGACACATGCTTATGACCAAAACAAACAAAATCAACCAAACCTGCTAATATTCTTAAAACCTTCTTTGCATCATCCATTTCAAGTACTATTTTTTTGAAAAGATTTCTATAAAATGGGTGATGATGAAAATATACTACAACCTTTTTCCCAGAATTAGCATTTGTTTTTAAAATGTTTACTAATTCCTTCCGCTGAGGTTTTCCAACTTCACCACTGGCAAAATGCAGAAACTCATCCTCATTACCAACTACTGAATCAAGGCCTATAAATAGAACATCACCTTCAATAGTAA
Source organism: Desulfobacteraceae bacterium (assembly GCA_028571455.1). Taxonomy (GTDB): domain Bacteria; phylum Desulfobacterota; class Desulfobacteria; order Desulfobacterales; family ETH-SRB1; genus Desulfaltia. The sequence continues at coordinate 2,077 of JAPVVG010000222.1, forward strand.
CCATCGGATAAATATCTTCCATTTTTATACCTTGCTGTTTGGCTTTGGGGATATCTATCAACTCTCCAAGAATATAGTCTTGGAAAAGTTGTTGTGATTTTTCGGTATAAATATTACCTGCAAGCCCATAATCATGATTTCCTGGAGTGGCTAAAACCTTAAACTCATTGTCGACTAAAGGCTTTAGAATGTCGACAGCATTTTTATATTGATTCTCTTTGCCATCATCAGTTATATCTCCTGTTAAAAGAATAATAGGTTTTTCATTTTGCTTATCATTTGAGTATTTGTTTACTATAAAATCCATAATTTTTCTACAATTTACATTATCTTCTTTCTCGCTACCATGAATGTGTAAATCACTTAACTGAATAAATTTAACCATTTTATCCTCCTGCTTTTCCTGTTAATAAGATATGGTTTTACCTCACTATTTATAGAGGCTATCGTAGAAGTAACAGGCGCGTGGTCCGGATGCTTACTGTTGAGATTCGTCCAGTCCCGCGCGTCCGGTTGACTGGCTGGTTAGCTTATATTAAAGTACCAACTTTATGCTTTTAAAAGCTGTCCCAAGTGCTGTATTTAAAGCATTATTTAAAACATCAATAGCTGCATTAATTGCCTTCTGGGCAGCTATCACACCTAATCCCTCAACTGTTAATAATACGGCTTTCATGCTTAATTTATATTGATCAACAAGAAACTGAGCTTCTTCATCCTCAACTTTTCCTTTTTCAGCCATATCTTGAATATGTTCAATATTAATTATATATTGCTGAAATTCATGAGAGGCAAATTCGGTAGCTTGTTGGCCGCCCTTAGATAGATGAGGCAGTGCAGCTTCGAGCATGTCATTGACAACTTGTGAAATATCTAAATTAAAATTCATGTTAATCTCCTTTCTTTTTCTCTTTGAGTTCCTTTTTTGCAACTTCTAATGTTAGTATTGAACGGAAGATTTGATTAAATGAAGACTCAAGAGTGGGGATAGTATTTATTTTTAATCCAGATTTTTCATGTTGTTCTTCCAATTTATTATACTTCTGCATTAGTAAGTCGATCTGGCCCTCTGTTTTTTTATTTTGAGCAGTTGCGCTTGCCCTAATAAGAAGACTTTTTGTAGACACTTTTGATTCATCATAGAATTTAACATGATTCTGATAATCATTTTTGTCGCTCCCCTTTTGCCTTTCAATCTTTACAAAAAAAGCTGTTGTACTTTTTTGTAATTCTGTAACACCGTTCTCAATACGTTCATCATAAGGCGCTATAAGCTGAATAGGTGCACAAGCTGCAAGAGTTAAGACAAAAAAAACTGAAAAAGCAGTAACATTTAATTTTATTGATTTCCTAAATTTCATACCGATTCCTCCTTTCATTTGTTGAATGATTGAAAAAGCTAACCCATAAACCCCGCAGTTAGCGCAATTTGCCTTTTATTAATGGGCGTTTAACGATGAAGCATGATTTAATGGTCAAAAAGGAGGTGCCATCATGCTTCATCGCCATATCAGTCCATTTCTGGATTATTGTCGATTGGCAGATTTCTCAGTACGTTCCATACAGGCTTTAGCCATCCGGCTAAATGAATTCGAAGCCTTCCTGAAATCTCAAAGAATCCGGTCGGTTAAAAAGATTGCTTACCTGCATCTGGTCGATTTCGTTGCTGACTACAAAG
>JAPVVG010000223.1 GCA_028571455.1 Desulfobacteraceae bacterium
AACAATCAACCTTGTCATCACGTTATTGCTGCGTATAGGTCGAAACGGCAAAGTCAGGATAGGCATTGCCTCCATGCTCCGAATGATCCAGACCCTTGGTTTCATCTTCAGGCGAAACTCTGAGGCCTATGGTTTTGTCGATTATTTTGAACAGTATATACGCGACAAGGAATGTCCATATAAAACAGGCGCCTATACCTAACAGTTGCACACCTATTATTTTTAGTGATGTGCCGCCTATATTGAAAATACCGGCTGCAAGCGTCCCCCATGCTCCACAAACACCATGAGCCGATATGGCGCCTACCGGGTCGTCAACCCTTATCTTGTCAAAGAAAATGACCGAAAGGACTACGAGGATGCCGGCAATCGCACCGATAATTATCGAGCTTAATGGGGTAACATTTGCGCAGCCCGCGGTAATAGCCACCAGGCCGGCAAGAGCGCCGTTTAAACTCATACTTCCATCCGGTTTTCCGAATTTTGCCCATGAGGTAAACATCGCAAACACAGCGGCGGTTGCGGCAGCGAGGTTTGTGTTTACAAAGATCATGGCGATATCTTTATTTGCCGCGGTTGTTGAGCCCGGGTTAAATCCAAACCATCCTAACCATAAGATAAATATACCCAGGGCTGCTATCGGTATATTATGCCCGAGAATAGGTTTTATTTCTCCATTTTTTAGATATTTGCCAATACGCGGACCGAGCACAATTGTTCCGGCAAGCGCTGCCCAACCACCAACTGAATGAACTACTGTAGATCCGGCAAAATCAATAAATCCCAGATTTTCGAGCCAGCCGTTACCATGATACAGGCTTCCCCATGCCCAACTTCCAAAAACAGGGTAAACCAGGGCGCTGATGAAGACACTATATAAAAGGTATCCTGAAAATTTAGTTCTTTCCGCCATGGCGCCGGATACAATTGTTGCGGCTGTAGCGCAAAATACTACCTGAAACATCCAGAAGGCAAGTACCCATGGATCGCCTCCCGGCGTAAAGTCGCTGAGAAAAAATCCTGAGGTCCCTATCCATCCTGTTTTTGAGATGCCGAACATCAGTCCGAAGCCGACAGCCCAGAATGCTAATGAACCGACGGAAAAATCCATTAGGTTTTTCATCATAATGTTTATAGCATTTTTTGCACGGGTAAATCCTGCTTCCACAAGAGCAAAACCGGCCTGCATGAAAAAGACAAGCGCTGCCGCCACCAGGGTCCATACATAGTCGGCGTGGGTCTGCACCAGATCAATGGCAGTTTTGTTGGACTCCACAGTAGGCAAAGGATCAGCGGCCCAGACACCGGATGTACTTATTAGCGTGAATAATAATAAGAGAGTTATTTTTTTCATAATTTTTTTCCTCCATACATTAGAATTTAGTTCGCTTCGCTCACAATTGGTCAAGTGGTCGAGTGGTTCAAGAACCCTTACAACTCGACGACTCGACTATTTAACTACTCGACTAAAGTCACAGGAATTCTCCCGCCACAGGCGGGATAGAAATTCCGAGATGTGACGTTATAGTGCGTCTTTTCCAGATTCTCCGGTTCTGATCCTTACGGCTTTTTCCACCGGCAAAACAAATATTTTACCGTCGCCTATCTTGCCGGTTTTGGCCTTTTCAGAAATAGTAGCCACGACCTGATCTGCCATGGAAGCGTCAACCATAACCTCAATTTTTATCTTCGGTATAAAGTCGATCCGGTATTCAGCTCCACGATAGGTTTCTACATGCCCACGTTGACGTCCGAACCCTTTGACTTCACTGACCGTCATGCCTTGTACGCCGATACTGCCGAGAGCATCTTTCACTTCATCCAGTTTGAAAGGTTTAATAATTGCTTTAATCATTTTCATATAATTTTCTCCTTTACCTCTTTCTATATTTTTCTGCCGGCTTCCGAAAATTTGTTATACTAAAAAGCAAAGGTTGTGCCATATAACTCCATTGCGCGTGTTATCAATATAACTATCTTTAATTATTGATTATTTAACAAAATCAGCAACATGTTCAAAAAATAAATAAATTACAATAATGTTATAATAGATGATATATAATACAATTATGTTAGAACTTAGTTCGCTTCGCTCACAATTGGAATGTTGGAATAATGGAATGATGGAACAATGGGTTCAGATTTTGTAGATCATGAGGCCAATTTGCTTGCATTATTACATTAATTGCAGGAAGTGAGAATTAAAGCAGTGTTGGCAAACGATCTGATGTCCGCCTGATAAGGATTAGGATTGGGTGTCCAACTGACTTCACCGAGAATTGCTGTTTAATAATTTGACACAGGTTATCAATATCGATATTAATAAAATACAAATGTCTATACAGTGTCTGAACGAAAACTAAGCAAAAGTGTCATTTAAGATTTCTTCCTTTGGTCGAAATGACAAAAAGCGGGTTTTTCGTTCAGACACTGTATCGGCACAAGGCAATGCCTTTTTTTCACCATACAGAATATCCGGGTTAGTATGAAACGTATAGAAGAAGTTACCCTGCTTTATGAAATCAGCAAGGCTTTAAACAAGCATCTTGATCTTAGAAAGAGTCTGTATGATGTTTTGGATATTCTGTCCAGTTCAATGGAGATGGTGCGCGGCACAATCACGATATTACACCCTTTGCGGAATGAAATTTTTATAGAGGTGGCGCACGATCTTTCAAAAAGCACTATTCAAAGAGTCAAATACAAACTGGGCGAGGGGATTACCGGCAGAGTTATTCAGACCGGCAGGGCGGTTGCTATTCCGAAAATCGGTGAGGAACCCCTGTTTCTTAATCGCACGGCCTCCAGAAAAAGCAGAAAGGATCGGGGATTTTCCTTTATATGTGTGCCGGTAATGAAGGGAAGCAAGGTGATTGGAGCAATCAGCGTTGATAAACCCTTTGATGAATCTTATTCTTTAAAGGAAGGGAAAAAGCTCATGTCTGTTGTTGCGACCATGGTTGCAAGGCATGTTATTAACCTGGAAACAATCCGCCTTGAAAAGGAGCGGTTAAGAGAGGAGAACCAGAGGCTTAGAAACGAACTGGGGAATAAATATCGTATTACCGGTATCATAGGTAACAGCAACAAGATGCGGGAAGTCTTTCAGATGATATCCCAGGTTTCCAAAAGCAATGCCACAGTGCTTATTCGTGGAGAGAGCGGAACAGGCAAAGAGTTGGTGGCAAACTCGATACATTATAATAGCCTGAGGGCAAAGAGCCCCTGTGTTAAAGTAAATTGCGCAGCGCTTCCTTCAGAACTCATAGAAAGCGAACTGTTTGGGCATGAAAAGGGGGCGTTTACCGGTGCCATAAAGCAAAAGTTGGGGAAATTTGAGCTGGCTGATAAGGGAACGATATTTCTTGATGAAATTGGTTCCGTTGGTCTTGACGTTCAGATAAAACTCCTTCGCGTTTTGCAGGAAAAGGAATTTGAACGTGTAGGAGGTCAGATAACCATTAAGACCGATGTTCGAATAATCGCTGCAACCAACAAGAATCTTGAACAGGGAGTTGAGGAGGAAACCTTCAGGGGCGATCTGTATTATCGTTTGAATGTTTTTCCGATATATTTGCCTCCGCTGAGAGAACGCAAGACAGATATTTTACTTTTGGCCGATCGTTTTCTTGAAAGATATACAAAGGAAAACAGCAAGGATATCCGGCGCTTTTCAACACCTGCCATAGACATGCTTATGGATTACCACTGGCCCGGAAATGTCAGAGAACTGGAAAACTGTATAGAGCGCGCAGTTCTTTTGTGTGAAGAGGGTGTGATTCACAGCTACCATCTTCCTCCCACACTGCAAACAGGTACGGAATCGGATACTTTGCCCGCACTGTGCATGGACGAGGCAGTGGAAAATCTGGAAAGGGATATGATAATTGACTCCCTGAAAAATTCACGGGGAAATATCACCTTGGCTGCAAAAATACTCAAAATAACTGTAAGAAAGTTTTCTTATAAATCAAATAGATACGGTGTTGACTATCGCCAGTATCGATGATGTCCCTATATACTCAAAGCAGGCTTACATATATGTAATAAGTTGGACATTAAAATAACAAAATTGTAATGCTTGATTTGTTGAGACCTTTGAAAAATGTTCAATTTTGTTCAAGTTCAAGGAAGGCGAAAATTTTAACTGTAGGAATACATTGAGTATTTCGAGGCTTAAAATTTGAGCCTGACGCCGAGATTGGGCAAAAGGGGGTGTTTTGCAAAGGTCTCTTGTCGTGGATGTCGCCTTATAAACATATCATTCTGAAATCATTTACACTTTATATATTTAGTGCCTGAACGAAAACCCCTCGTTTGTCATTTCGCCTGCCTGTGCGTGTCCGCACGCAGACAGGACTAAAGGGAGAAATCTTTTAACGCAAGTATTTTCAATACCATAAGATTTCTTCGTCCGCCAATCCGCCAGAGCCCTTTGGCGGACTGGCGGACTCGAAATGATCCGCCTCCGGCGGAGATAGTTTCCGTTTAGGCACTATTTACTACTTATGGCTTAAATATTGCTTAATATTTATATGCGTTAATTATATACAGCAAGTGTAAGCTCTTAGATAATGGATTTTGGAGTTTTAGATAAGGAGAAAAAATGTGCCGATTAATTGCGCTAACCAGTGAAGAACCCCTGTCTCCAATGATAGCATTAAAGGCGCTGGATGTTATGCGGGAGGGGCATGATGGTTCAGGAGTAGGGCTTTTATTGCGTGATCTGGCAGGTCCTTTTGAAAAGATGAAAGATGCGCCGATTTTGTCAGGAATTTTCAGCGAAAAAGGCTTAAAGCGTCTGGACAGGTTCATGATGGATGTCGGATTCATGACCAAATACAGGATGTCGGTTAAGCCACCCAAAACTCCACCGCCTGGCGTACCAAGACGTGACGTGTATCTTGTGCGGGCATATGAGTATCCGGAAGAGTGGGAAAATCTGAGCAGCGGTGAGTTATATAGCAGATTGCTGATTTTGCGTCTTGAGCTTCAAAAAATGGGAGAAGAAAAAAAAGACATGATCGTATTTTCTTTCTGGCCGGATACGATCATGATAAAGGAGATTGGCGAGCCTCTTGAGCTGGCCGAGCATTTAAATATTGACCGGATGGACATTGGCGCCCGTGTCATCATGGCGCAGGGAAGACAGAACACCAACTATGAAATAAATCTTTATGCGTGCCATCCTTTTTTTATCCAGGGATTTTCCACCATGACCAATGGAGAAAATACAGCCTTTATTCCTATCAGGGAGTATCTAATGTCACGTGGATTTCAAGGATACACAGGATATCAGTCAGACTCGGAAGTATTCACCCATATTCTGCATTATACAGTATCACAGCTTGGACTTGGCATTGAGGCTTACAAGCATGTAATAACCCCGCTTCAGGATGAAGATCTAAAAAAACATCCAGACTATCAGTTTTTGAAACAACTGAAACACTCTTGCAGAAAATTAATTATCGATGGGCCAAATTGTGTAATAGGATGTTTGCCCGACAATTCTCTTTTCATGGTCCAGGACCGTAAGAAACTAAGGCCAGGAGTGGTAGGGGGGAGGGAAGGGCTGTTTTGCTTCTGTTCTGAAATATGCGGTCTTGATGCAGCTATACCTGATCGTGATAAGAGCAAAGACTTTCAACCTATGCATCTGGATACAGCCATAGTCGGCCCTGATCGTAAGGAGGCTAAAATATGTTGTCAAACGCAGCAATTACCCCATCCACATTAAGCGTGAAGGATCTGCCATGGCAGATCTTATGGAATAAAGATAAATGCACTCTCTGTGGAAAATGCACTGCAATATGCCCTGTCAACGCTATTGAATTAGGGGTGTTTCGCAAGAGAATCGTCCAGACTTCGCTCGATCCGGGGGCAACGCAATCCAGTGATCACAGCATATTTTATGGAGTACGCCAGAAAACAGATCCGGCATACAGTTGTGTAGGATGTGCAATGTGCAATCTGGTTTGTCCCAATGATGCAATTATACCGATGAGAAGCGATGAGGCTGATAAACTGAGGTTTCATATTAATAGAGGAGGGCAACCTCGCACACGCGGTGGAAGACGGAATGTTCCCGGCTCACTTTTAGATCAAATCAAGTTTATTAGGATTTCGATGTTAACCGACCCTGCTCTTGATGCGGGACGTCATGAATTTGAACTTCGCACCCTTTTAGGAAGGGTTTTACCGCCTGAAGAAAATCTTAAGTTTGTTGAGGAGAACGGCTGGATTCCACCTGTCAGGGAGATATATCCGCTAATCATAGGCGGGATGTCTTTTGGCGCGTTATCTCCCAATATGTGGGAAGGTCTTCAGATGGGTGTGGCATATCTCAATGAAGAACTGTCAATGCCTGTTCGTATAAGTACCGGAGAAGGCGGTTGCCCCCCGAGACTGCTTCGCAGCAGGTTTTTAAAGTATGTAATACTCCAGATCGCCAGCGGTTATTTTGGCTGGGATGAGATTATTCATGCCATTCCTGAAATGAAAGTAGATCCATGCGCTATTGAAATCAAATACGGCCAGGGAGCAAAGCCCGGAGATGGCGGGCTTCTGATGTGGCACAAGGTTAACAGTTTGATTGCAGCCATTAGGGGTGTCCCCTCCGGGATTAGCCTTCCGAGCCCTCCGACACATCAGACTCAATATTCTATAGAAGAGTCTGTGGCCAAGATGATACAGTCCATGTACATGGCCTGGGGTTTCAGGGTGCCTGTATATCCCAAGATTTCCGGCACTTCAACAGCGCTTGCCGTTCTGAACAATCTGACCAGAAATCCTTATGCCGCAGGTCTTGCTATTGACGGTGAAGACGGTGGAACAGGCGCCGCTTATAACGTATCCATGAATCATATGGGGCATCCGATTGTTAGCAACATCCGTGACTGCTATCTCAATCTGGCAAATCTGGGCATGCAAAATGAGATTCCGTTATTCGCAGCAGGGGGTGTGGGAAAAACCGGAAATCTGGCCGCTAACGCTGCGGCTATGATTATGTTAGGAGCAAGCGGAGTCCAGGTTGGCAAATATATTATGCAGGCAGCAGCGGGATGTTTGGGGTCTGAATCTGACAGGTGCAATATCTGCAATTTCGACCTGTGTCCAAAGGGAATTACTTCTCAGGATCCCCGTCTTTACAGGCGGCTCGATCCTGAACACGTGGCGCAACGGATTGTGGACGTTTTTATCAGCTTTGATATTGAGTTAAAGAAGATTGTCGCGCCTCTGGGAAGATCAACATCTCTGCCTATCGGTATGTCTGATGCTCTGGGGATAAATGATAAGGGTGCGGCTGACCATCTTAATATTAAATATGTTGTGTAGA
>JAPVVG010000224.1 GCA_028571455.1 Desulfobacteraceae bacterium
GACTTGATCCGGTGAGAATATAAATGGAATAAAGGCATTCGGCCTATACGAACAAATATCAATTACAGGATTTTCATCTATGATTTGCAGGCGAACAAGGTAATTAAAAAATCCGCGCATAGCCAATAAAATTGCATTGAATGTTTGCGGTTTTTCTTTGAACTTCTTTTTGAGTTCAAGGAAAAAGGGAGGCCTCAGATCATCCGGTCCGGCTTCTTTATCATATACGTATTGATCAAAGCCTCGAAGCTGACCTCTAAGATTACGATCTGTATAGCCAAGAGATAGGCGATAAGAGATATATTCTTCCATCTGTTGGGCCAGGGAACTTTTAAAGGGTTTCATCAAACAGCTCCTTGCGCATTAACTTTGTGTGGATATGAATATAACGCTTTGTGGATTGAACGTTGTCATGGCCCATCATCTGTTTGACTTCAAAAATAGAAGCGCCGCTTTCCAGCAAATTCTGAGCGTATGTATGTCTGAGCCAGTAGGCTGATGCCAAAGGATTGATCTTTTGTATAGCAACCGTGATGTCATGACTGACTGTTGCTGCAGTGACTGGTTTTACCGGAGCACGAAAGGTTAAAAACAGCGCACGGTGATTACTTTCAGGCCTGCATCCTACAATATATGCGGCAATAGCCTTGATTGTAACTTCGGGTAAAGGAAGCTTGATAGGATTGGCGCTTTTTCTATCGGGAAGACTTATTTCTCTTTTTGCAAATGAGATATCATCCAGCCGGGTCAGACCGATCTCTTTGGGACGAAGGCCCAGCGTATATCCCAAATGAACCATGGCTGAAGTTCGAAGCTCTTTACAACTGCCTGTGGACAAACCGGCAAACAGCGCTTTTACTTCATTGGATCGCAAAAACTTCGGGGGCTGGGCTTGCGCGAACATGGGGGCGCCGACAATCAAAGGCGCTAAATCCCTTTTTAGAATCTTCCGGTGAAAATACAGATATCTTAAAAACCCACGCAGATAAGAACGGTTGTGTCGACAGGTCGCCGGCATAAAACGAGCGTTAAATTCAGTTAGAAAATCGTCTATCTGCTCAATCTTTACGGCGGCAAGATCAATGTCTTGTTTTGACAGGTAATCATTGAGCGCAGATAGAACATTTCTGGTTTGAACAAGTGACGAATGTTGAATCTGCCTGATTTTTTCATAATAAAGCAGATAGGCTTCATAGATCTCAGGCAGCCGAACACGTGGTTTTTTTATTAGGTTCGGTATCAATTTTTGCTTAAAAAGATACCGGCTAAGACTTCGTACAACATTTGCAGCAAAGTATAAGTTGCAATGTTTTTCAAAGCCATTCAACGTGTCATAAGTAAACACTTGTTCCCATGAGATGTTTCGATTGGTTATAAAGTTGTGAAAATGATTTAAAAGGCGCTCATGCTTTATGATGGTACCCGAAACGTAATCTGCGGATATCATCCACACCAAATAGTCATCCACCGCCTTTGCCAACTCCTTTGCCATGTCAAATCCTTTTTACTGTTCGTTTGACAAGCTCAAGAAGGGCATCTGGGCCGGTCTGTTTTGACTTTGATGCTATAGGTACTTTGGCTGGCAATTCAAGCACCTGGAACAGGGTGCCGTCAAAGGCAATAAGGTCTTTTTGTATCAGGCCGTTTCTCGCTTCAATGTATTGGTCGACAGTGATCTGCAACAAGGAACAGATCATGTCATAGCTGTAAAAAGAAAGCCCGAAGCGATCAGAGGCAAGCACAAGGAACAGATACACAAGAATCTCTTGTTGGCTTAAGGCAGCTAAAAATTCGTCTTGAAGGAAGCGATGTGGAATAAAGCTAAAGCCCCCGTTTATTTTCCGAACACGTTCAGGATTGAGGATTTTTTTCTTAATCATAATTGCTTTCCCTGCGATGGGTTTTATGCTGAATATATCCGCTGTATCGCCCCATGTCCATCGTGTCTTGAAAATATTACCAGGGATAGTCTGCCAGTTTGTGCTGTATATTCAATAAGTTAACATCGCATCACATCTTAAAAACATCATAAGTATTGTCTGCTAATATGTCTTGTTATTTTAGAAGGTTAAAAGGTTATCACCTCTTAAAAAACACTGCACAGAGCAGTAACTTTAACTCGTGTTAAACACTGGCGGCGGCTTTTTTGGCACACCTGATCTTCTTACAAGTAGTTGCGCCAAATACTCTATGATTATAAGATGTTGTATCCCAATCACCTCTTGAACAAATTTGAGTGGCAACCCGGTCTTTAATCGGCTTTTGCAAAGCTTCGGTTCGGGGGATTTGGCGGCTTCCAGCTTCTTTTGCAAATAATTTGTTCGAAAATATTCTTCATTTTTCTTGTTCCATTCGGCACACTTTTTTCTGTGCCACTCTCTTTGACATTCCGGATTGCCGCATGTCTTCTGACGATTTTTAAGTCGTCCATCCGGCAAAAACCACCTTCGGCAAACCCTGCAAGGCCGCTTTCTCGGTTTTGCTTTTTGCATCGTTTCCTCTCCTTCCCTTTAACAAGAGAAAACGATTTTATGCATTATTTGGTTTTAAAAATAAAATGCTGATTGGCAGCAGCATGCTCCTAATCAGCAAATTAATTGTCAGGATAAAATAAAATGGAAAAAAAGAAGGATTTGATTGAACCGGATGAAGTAAATAGATATGATTTTAAAAGATTTGTTCCGAATTATAGGGATTAAATGTAAATTGATTGCTTTTAACTCACAACATAATTATACTCGCAACATAACGTCCC
>JAPVVG010000225.1 GCA_028571455.1 Desulfobacteraceae bacterium
ATCGATATGAGCCCATCTGGCGTCTCCGACAAATTCCGAAAGGAAAAGAGCGGCTGTAATAGCCCCGCCCCAGCGCGAGCTGCTTATGTTCTTTATGTCGGCTAAATCGCTCTTGAGAAGCTCTTTATAATCATCAGGCATGGGCAGGCTCCAGCAGCGTTCATGAGTTTTTTTGCCGGATAATTCTATAGCTTTTACCAGCTCATCATCAAAAGAGAGTACTCCCGCGATTTTTTCTCCTAATGCTATTACACATGCTCCGGTTAGTGTCGCTATGTCAATAATGGTATGCGGTTTATATTTTTTTATACAATAGGAGAGCGCATCTATCAATATGAGCCTGCCTTCAGCATCTGTATTGCCGATTTCGACTGTTTTGCCGTCATAGCTTTTTACGACGTCTCCTGGACGGCAGGCGCTGCCTGACGGCATGTTTTCAACGATTGGAATTACCCCGACGACTTTAACTTTTGATTTAAGCTTTGCAACCGTAATAAGAGTGGCCGCAACTGCTGCGCCGCCGGACATGTCTATCTTCATGTCTTCGAGAGAGCCGGTGGGTTTTAAATTTATGCCACCGGAATCAAAAGTAACACCCTTGCCTACAAGAGCGATGGTCTTTTTGGCGCCTTTGGGACTGTATTCCAGAACAACCAATCTTGGCCTGCTGTGACTGCCTGCCCCAACAGCAAGCATTGCTCCAAACCTTTTCTGTTTCAGCTCTTTTTCATTAAGCACACTGACTTTGAGTTTTTCTTTTCCGGCTAAAGTCGCAATTGATTTTGCAAACAGTTCAGGTTTTTTGTCATTGGACGGGGTGCTGACCCACTCTCTCGCCAGGATGGTTCCTGCGCAAACAGTTGAGATACGTGTTGGTAATCCGCTGTATTTTTTTACCATGCCAGCATTTACAAGGAGGTCGATTCTCTTTAATGGTTTAAGCTTTTTCTCCTTTTTATATTTGTCAAAAATATGATTTCCAAGAAACGCCCCTTCCATCATGGCTTCTATCGCTGATGCAATATCGATCTTTATATTTTTGCCGCAGGGAACGGCCAGAAGAACTTCAGGAAGATTTATTTTCATGCATTTTTTTACTGCTTTGCCAGCAAATGCCCGCAACGCTTCAGGATCGATTTTTTCAAGTTTCCCAAGGCCCAGAAACATCACTCTCTTTGCTTTTACTCCTTTAAGATCATAAAAAATTACTTCGTCATCTTTTTTGCCTGTAAACTCCTTTAGCTGCTTTGCTTTTTTAATAAGCAAGGGTATCGTCGCATCGTCATGGATTTCCTTATCCTCACAAACAGGTATAATCAGCGTTTCTATTTTTACTTTTTTTAGATCAACGGATGTCAGTTTAAGCATATTTCTTTCCTTTTTTTTGTAAAATCAAGTCAATCCTTGCCTGCCCGCCTTGGAGGGTAATCCTGTCTGAAATATTTATCTTTCTTACCGGGAAGCACCGCCTTGAGAAGTGGTGCTATCTCAAATATTTTTTCAGCCGTTGGCTGATATCTCTACCGATACTTTCAGCATCCCTTTCCGGCACATTACATGCTGCGAAAACTGTGCTCCACTCCGAAAGAGCCTCATGAACCTCCATGATCACTTCCAGGGTCTGTTGTCGTCGTTTTAACCCGAAATGCCCGGCCTCCTGCAGGAGTGTTTCAAAATCAGGCGGCCTGTTATCGTATCCGATGCGCAGAACATGTTCCCTGTTAAAACCGATGTTCGGCACCAGGTCGAATGCAGGGCTCAGTCTCCAGCCTTCATCATTGTGCAGCATAATGAAATTTTTTAGGTGGTCATCGGTGTTGCCGATCATCACGTTGAACACCATCTGTCTGTAAAGCCTCTGGAGATCCCGCCCCGGTTGCGTGGAAACATACCTGATTACCTCTGTCATGTCCCTGTATCCGGCATAGTAATATCCGTCGGCCTTGAGCAGTGATTGCATACTGATCATGTGATTGCGGCCGCCGGCTTCGTTGATATCGAATCGTTTTACCAACAGGCATTTTCTGGAATCCAGCGCTAAAAGCCTGGTATCGGCAGTTTCTATGCCTGCTCTGCGGCCTAACTCCATGGCGGCGGCCTCCATGCTGACAACGTCCAGTTGATCCCTGGCGCTGGCAAACTTTGCCAGGTATGCGCCGATTTCATCCTTGACAAGGGCCTTGGGCCTGGCTCCGCCAGGTGAACTGCCTGCCTGAAATAACAGGGAAAGTTCATCGTTGTCCACAGCTTTGTCCTGCTCAAATCTTTCCGCCAGCAGCGCCAGTTCCTGCAGGTGACGAAGAGGAACCCCTGTCGTTTTCAAATCCGGCCGGCCTTCTTCAACGTAGCTCAAAGCCCCCAAACCCTGGTTTCCTAACAAGCGTAACAATTGTGGAATACGTTGGTCTTTGCGGCCCAGCTTGTAGCGGCGGGCCAGAAGTCTCCGGCCCCAATCGTCCGGAAGACTGTCTTCAAAAACGCCATGGACTCCTGCATGGGGCCGATCCGCATCAAAGATATCCGCAGACAGCGGCAAATGCAATGGGTCAAGAGGGAATGCTTTCGGATTCTCCAGATATTCAGGAGCATACCGGAATTGTCCCTCCAGCGATCCTCTGGCATCAGGGTCGTCGATAGCCAGTTCTCCAACCTTGACAACCTCCGATGCAGGCAATGTCAGCCATACCGTGAGCATCATGTCTTTTTCTTTCGCCTTCCTCCGGCACGCTGGCGCTTATTGGTTTTTCTTTTTAATTTCGCAAACAGATCTTCTTTTGGAGCCAGCACATCCTGCCAGCCGTCAAGCCGGCCAAGGATGCTGCTTGCCTCCAGCCATTTGCCAATCAGCGTCTGCGGAGAACCTTTTTCCATTTTGCTGTACGACTGGCGGGTTAAACCAAGCCTTTGTGCAAACAGTTCCTGGCTTTCGTTGCGAGCCAGGCGCGCTTCTCTCAATCTTTCGCCAATCTGCAGCAGCAAGGATTGAAGCTCCCAGCCGCAAGCAGCGTGGAATCTTCGACCGTAAGGAAGTTTGCTGTTTTTGTATTCGCTCGTATTCCCAGCCGCAAGCAGCGGGGAATGCGCTCGCTTTTGCGGTTCAACACCATTCTTATTGTTAATCATGTTTAACTTTATAACATGAAAATACCTATTATGTAAAGAATTTATTACCAAGTAATTATTAAATGGTAACTATCGGTTTTGTAAGTACTTTTTTTGAACAGCAGAATACCCGCCTGCCATGCAGAACACACTGGCATGGAACAATAATTGCGGCCCCGATATAAACATTGAGGTGTTATCTCTATTCTGCCCAGAGGCATTGCGGGCAGGTCGAATCCGCCAAAGTGGTACTTCGTGGTTCAATATTGAATGTTTTGGTACTATGGGGGACAATCCATTTTTAAATCAGTTATCGGTTTAGCCTATTGATAATATTATGTTTTATATGCCACTATCAGCCAGATTAGATGCGGCCAGATTTTTCAGATATGAAATTGACTCCCATGAAAAAGGCTTATGCTGACACGGCAGTATTGAGTTGTTTGTAAATACAGGGTCTGATTCGAGTTTGTAACGCGAGGATGCGACAGCCCTTTTCCACATGGCTGTGTGAGGAATCGGTGAATAATAGGCGATAACAGGCATTATATTATTTTGTTTGACGGTTTTTATGGAATCTTCAACGGAGCTTATCGTTTGTCCGGGCAGCCCTGCAAGCAGATATGCGCCAACCTGATCTTTATTAAAGCCTGCATTCTTCAGACAGGCAACAGCCCGCATAAATTCATCCTCGGTTACCTTGTTGTCAAAATCCTTTCTTTTTCCAAAGGCCGCGGTTTCAAGCCCAAGACGCAGGGTTTTAAAGCCTGCTTTATACATCAGATCTGCTGTCTGATCCGAAATGAAGCGGACATGAACAGCATTTGGCGTGTGAAAACGCAGACTTATGCCTGTTTCAATTATTTTTTCAAGGATCGGGACAGCATGCTTTTCAGCATCTATCAGTAATGCATCATCGTAAAACACAAAATCGATTACATCATATTTTTCATGCCAGTAGCATATTTCTTCCACCACAGATTCCGGGCTTCGCAAAACTCTTTTTGGATTTAAAAAGTGTGATGCGCAGTAGGCGCAGGAAAAGGGGCATCCAGTTGACGTGAGAATGGGGATATAGGAAATTTTTCTCTGCAGGTCAAAGGCAGGATGAGGATATGTATCAGGATTATCCGGGTTATATTTTGGACTGACCGCAAAACCTGTAAATTTTTCGGCTAACTTTAGGATGTGTTGAGAGGCTGAACCGGTTACGACCCTGTCCGCGCCTGAATGAACATTGGCGTGATCCTGACAGAGACTGGCATAAACACCGCCAAGAATCACCAATGTGTCCGGATATATTTCTTTAATCATATCAACGGCATGCCGCACACCCTGATGCCAGTATGTCATAAGTGAAGTGATAAGAACAAGATCGGGCTCTGGTATGGCTAAAAGATCGTTTCTGAACCATTCTTCCCTGATTCCGTATCTGGAATAGTTTCTGGACACATCCTCAAGGCCATCCGGCTTGGGAATCCTGGTTTTTAAATACGGGCCACGGCCGTATCTTGCATGAGAATCGGTTTTAAGAGCTTTTTGATGAAACCTGTCAAGACAGTCAATATAGGAAACATTATATCCGTGGCAGCGAAGGATTGAGGCAAGGCTAAGAAGTCCCATCGGCTTTGCCCAGAAGTCGTAAGCAGCAAAGTCGCAGATCCAGGGATTTACAAGCAGAATATTTGGAGTGTCCTGATTCATAGGTTTTGGATTGATGATTGATGATTGATGGAATCGCTCCTGTCTGTGTGCGGACACGCACAGGCAGGTTGCCCTATCTTTTCAATCAACAATCACAAATCGACAATCATCAATCCTTTGACTTCTGCCCTCCGACCTCAGACTTCCGACCTCAGACTTCCGACCTCAGACTTCCGACCTCTGCCTACTGCCTACTGCCCTCTGACCTCAGTCTTCTGACCTCTGACCTCCGACTTCTGACCTCTGACCTCTGACCTCAGACTTCTGTTCTTTATTGTCCTGCGGAAAGTATTCCATTGAGGTTTTTTTTAATTCCTCGCGGCTGAAAAGAAGTGTATATGTATTGATCGAAGTTGCTTCCGACATCTTGCGCGCTGTTTTCCTGCAGGCCTCTTCATCCTTGGCGTGAACCATGGTATAGAGGTTGTATGGCCAATCATCCTTGGGGTTTCTCCTGTAACAGTGTGAAACCTGCCTGAAAGACGCCATCTTTTTTCCGACTTCATCTATCTGTTTTTCGTCAACCTTCCAGGCTACCATGGCATTTGCTTTAAACCCTGATTTCTGGTGCCATATGGTTGCGCCAAAACGCCGTATTACCCCCCTGTCACAAAGATTTTTTAGCTTTTTCAGAAAAGTATTTTCTGAAATACCTAATTGCTCCGCGATTTCGAGATACGGCTGCTTTGTTATGGACATGTCGCCCTGGATCGAGGCCAGGATTCTTTTTTCAAGTTTTGTCAGCATTTGTTTATATCTTTCAAAAAGATTTTTTTGACAGGATTAACAGGATATTCAGGATTAAAAATAATCACGTCTCTTTTCAAGGCGTACGCCGCAAAACACGAAATGTGTTGATCTGCTCTACGCTCTATGCTCCCTGCTCTATGCTCCCTGCTCTACGCTCTCTTACCTATAAATGTCAATGACTTTTAGACTCAGGAAACAGTCTCATTATATCCTGCTCTGTTGCCCTGCATATACCATTTTCGATAATAAAACCTGTTACAAGTCTTGCAGGCGTGACATCAAAAGCAAAATTTGCGGCAGGGCTGGTTTCAGGGGGAATCAGAACGCTTTTTATCGCTCCCCGGTCAAAGCCCTGCACATACCTTATTTCATCAGGATCACGCATTTCGATGGGTATTTCTTTTAGGCCGTCTTTTAAGTCCCAGTCAAAGGTGCTGGATGGAAGGGCCACATAAAACGGTATGTTATTGTCCATGGCCGCCAGTGCTTTAAGATATGTTCCGATTTTATTGGCAACATCGCCTGTGCGGGTAGTTCTGTCGGAACCGACGATTACAATGTCCACCATGCCGTGCTGCATGAGATGGCCGCCCGCATTATCAACAATCACAGTATGCTTTACACCATGTTTGCCTAATTCCCATGCTGTCAGTCTTGAACCCTGATTTAGCGGTCTTGTCTCGTCCACCCATACATGGATGTCTATACCTTTTTCAAATGCAGCATAGATCGGAGCGGTCGCGGTTCCATATTCTACACAGGCGAGCCATCCTGCATTGCAATGTGTGAGAATATTGACGGTTTGATTTCCTTTTTTGCGGCTTATCTCTGCAATCAGGTTCAGGCCGTTTTCACCTATTTTTCTACAGTTTTCGACCTCTGTTTCAACGATTCTTTCAGCCTCATTAAGGGCTGCTTTAATTTTTTCAGATGATGTTTCTGGTTTGAGTGTTTCATGTAAAACCTTATCAACAGCCCAGGCAAGATTTATCGCTGTAGGCCTTCCAAATTTTATTCTTTTACACTCTTTTATCAGAAAATCGTTGCTTATTGGTTTATCTTTAGCATTTAAGGCGGCAAGGTAAACCCCGTATGCCGCCGTAACACCTATCAGAGGTGCGCCTCTTACATAAGTTTCCTTTATAGCTTTTATGACATCATCGACATTCTTAAGGTCTGCTACCACAAACCGGTGCGGAAGAAGTCTCTGGTCGATTACTTTGACAACCTTTAAATCCTGACTCAGCCATATCGGCCGTATATGTTTTCCATCAACCTTCATAATTATATAACCCTACAACGCAACTTATCAGCTCTATTTTGTAATAGCTTATTTTTGTGTCGTGCATGATAGTTGCGGGTTACGGGTTGCGCGTTTCAGGTTATTCACCGGAATTTTCTTTAACCAAGTTCTTTTGCAGCGGCAAAGCCAAGCTCAAAAGCCTTTAAATTAGATTCTACAAAAGCTTTTTTTGTTTTTGTCTGTATTGCCTCTTTAACGCTGTCTGTTGACAGCGGGAGGATACCTGTCTGAATCAGGGCGCCTAACAAGACAATGTTAACCGACAGAATATTACCCGCCTGTTTTGCAAGGTCAGCGGCATTAAAGGCAATAAGATGTTTGGTTTTGGATCGGATCAAATCCTGCAGCCTGTCAAGATCAGGGTAAACACTTTTTCCAAGAGTTACGGTAAATGATGGAATGCGGGAAAGGTTGGTGATTACAACGGTGTTGGAATTG
>JAPVVG010000226.1 GCA_028571455.1 Desulfobacteraceae bacterium
AAAGCATGCCCGATCATATTTTTCAGCGAGTTCCTGCGTTAATTTTGAACCACCAGTTAGCTTCCCATGTGAGATTATTACAGTTCCATCAGAATCGATAACATTCTGTTCAGTGCGTTTTTCATAACTGTCGGTAGGCATCTCTTTCAGTTTGTATTTGTCTAAAAGTATGCCATCTTCCGTTTTTCGTCCTTTAGGAATCCAGCCGCCATGGGGGAAATTATATTTTATGGCAGCATCAAGGGCTGCTTGATCAGCGCCGGTTTGACCGCCTGAGATTATTTTTTTTATCATACGCCCGCTGTCCCTCGTTCTGCTCGTTTGGTCCCGGATGTTTTCCGAGTCCCTAAAATAATCTTTAGCCGATCCAAAACAGGTGGATGAGAATAGTTTAGAAAGACATATAAAGGATGCGGAGTAAGATTAGAGAGATTATTGACCGAGAGCTTTTTCAGGGCATTGGCCATTGACTGAGGGTTTCCGGTGGTTTTTACCGCAAATCTATCAGCTTCGTACTCATTTTTGCGTGAATATATATGCATGAAAATCCCAATAAAAAAATCTATTGGTGAGTATAACATCCCGAAAAAAATCAGCCCTGCATATACAGATTTTTCTTCCATATAAAAAGCATCAAAAAGTCCCTGATATGAAATGAACAGAGAGAACAGAAAAAGCATCAGTCCAATCTGCGCAATAGCAATGATAATCCTTTGGAGTATATGCTTTTTCTTGTAATGCCCCATTTCATGCGCTAAAACCGCTACAAGTTCAGGCGCCGTGTGTTGATCTATCATGGTATCAAACAGGACAATGCGCTTGTGCTTGCCAAAACCGGTAAAAAAAGCATTGGATTTGCTGGAACGTCTGGAGCCATTCATGACAAAAACATTTTCCAGTGGAAAATTTATGGAACGTGCATAAGACATGATGGCCTGTTTGAGCTCCCCATCTTCAAGTGGATTGAATTTATTAAAAAGAGGCATAATCCAGGTGGGCGCTATAAACTGAACCACAAGCATAAATATGGTGACAGCTATCCAGCAATACAACCAGGCACCAGCCCCGGCGTATTCAAAAAAAATCAGTATTCCAGCTAAAAGAGGTGCTCCAAGCAATACTGAAAGGACCGATACCTTGATTATATCTGTTATAAAAGTGGGCCATGTAGTTTTGTTGAAGCCAAAACGCTCTTCAATTACAAAGGTCGAGTAGATACTGAAAGGAAGAGATAAAAGAGCTTTGAACAATAGCAAAGCTCCTATATACATCAAGCCGGTCGTGATAGATCCCAGGTTCCAGGATCGCACCCATTGATCCAGAAGGGGAAATCCCTTCCCGAACCAGAATATGAGGATTACAGATATGTTGAATGTGGATGTGATCCATCCGAATTTTGTATTTACTCGCAGATATTCCTGGGATTTTCGATAAAGGTCTTTATCATAAAATCCATGAAAGGCTTCAGGAAGCTCATCCTGCAACATTTTGAGATTCAAAAAATCGGCCAGACCGTGCAGTATAAAATCAACAACAATGGCGGCCAGAATGATGCCAGCAATAAAGTTCATAGGAGAATTTCTTATAAAAGGATAAATAAAAAAAGAATAAGAAAAGAGGCGGAAAGGGTCAATATAAAGTTTAGGGGACGCGCAGTTGGGGACGTCCATTGGATTATTGGTTTACAGTAGTTTTTTGAGTAAAAGCCAACCTTGCTGAATATATTCTTTACGTTTCTTGTGATTTCTGCCATAATTTTTTAGATTCATGGGCATACCTACTTTGTTTTTATTGGTTAATTTAAAATTATTTTCTACTTGGAGGTATGCCTTAATTTAACAAAATATGCAATCTGAGCTTTTATACGAGGTTTTGCTAAAAAATATTTCGATAAAATAGGAGGAAATCATGACAACAGCTACAGCTCGGCATATCCTGGTTGATACACAGGAAAAATGTGAAGAAATCAAAAAACAAATTGAAGAAGGGTCTGATTTCGCTGAAATGGCCAGGCAGCATTCTAAATGTCCTTCTGGACAGCGAGGCGGGGGTGATTTAGGTGAGTTTTCGCCCGGCCAAATGGTTTCAGAATTTGATAGCGTCGTATTCAGTCAAGAAACAGGAAAGGTTCATGGGCCAGTTCAGACCCAGTTTGGATACCATCTAATTGAAATTACAAGTCGAAGTGATTGAGAATAAACAAACAGATAGAGAAATATAAATGACATCAGACTCTTGGAAAGCACGAAAGGTAGTAATAGTAGGGGCAGGGGCCGTCGGCTCGACTTTTGCCTATGCTTTAGCTCAGAGCGGCATATCCGACGATATCTCATTGGTCGACCAGAACCATGAATTGGCACAAGGACAAGCGCTGGATCTTGCCCATGGTGTTCCATTTTTTCCGTCGGTGACGATCCATGCCGGCGGAGTCGAAGATTACGCGGATGCACAGGTGATCGTCATAGCAGCTGGGGCTAAGCAGCAGTTAGGCGAATCGCGTCTCGATCTCCTTCAGAGGAATGCTGCTATCACAGAAAGTATCGTTGATGACATTGTCAGGAAGAAATCTGAGTGCGTAATAGTCTTAGTGAGCAATCCCGTTGATGTGCTTACATACATTGCTCTCAAACGAACAGAATGGGATCGAGGTCGCGTTCTTGGGTCGGGCACAGTATTAGACAGCGCCCGCTTGAGATATTTCCTGAGTCAGCGTTGTGACATCGACGTGCACAACGTCCATGCCTACATCTTGGGCGAACACGGTGACAGTGAGTTTGCCGCTTGGTCCATGAGCAACATTGCAGGCATGCCCATCGACGAATACTGTCCTATTTATGCGAAATGTGACGATTGGAAAGCTGAACGCAATGCCCTTGTTGAGAAAGTGAGGAACTCTGCCTATCATATTATCGATTACAAGGGGGCTACGTATTTTGCAATCGGCCTGGCTCTTGTGCACATTGTTGAAGCCATTCTCCGAAATCAAAGAACTGTTCTAACAGTGTCAACTCTTCTTACGGGTGAATATGGTGTTGACGATGTGTGTTTGAGTGTGCCTGCTGTGGTCTCTCGATCAGGGGTGGAGCGTATAGTAGAAGGTAAATTATCGAAGGTCGAACGTAAATCTCTTGCACAATCCGCCTTAGTCCTAAAGGACACATTAGCAAAGTTGCGATAGTAAGGGAACATATGCGGAATATAGGGGGCTCATGGGCATCCCCCCTTTTTTATTAGGATGATGGACGGCTTTTTATGAATCCGTCAGATATTACTAATAAGGCCATATTCATTTAGACATTCTTCAATGGTTTGTATCTTGCAGAAATTAATTCACCGCCCGCTTCGCTGCGTTCGCTTAAGTCGCAGAGTTCGCATACACCCCCCCCCTTTTTTGCCCCCTCAAGCGGGGAATACGGGGGTGTTTCACTTTCTCCTGACCCCAGTTAAATAATAACAAAAACATTTAACAAGCCCCCAGCCAAGCTCTTTGAATTTTTCCTGATCCGTCTTTCCTTCTAATGGCAACGCACAGACCTGCCCGCCACCTGCCCGCCACCTGCCCGCCATTGCCAGAGATGCCGGCACATAAGTTCAATGCTGTCTCAGGCGTTGGCAGGCGGGTCGCGAGTCCCCACGACATCTCCCCGGAAGTGCCAAGCAGTGACAGTCGGATAGTGAGGCCTCAGATGAAATAGACTTACCGCTCAGGCGAGGCGGGCGGGCAAGTGGAAAGTCCATGTTATAATGCCTGGCTATGTAATCCATGTCCCGGCCCTGGGAAAGGAGAGTGTTAATTTCACCAAAATTGGTATTATTAACAATTTGCGCTATTTTTCCTCGTGTTATTCCGGTCGTTTCAGCAATCTTTTCCTGGAGCCATCCCCTCCAAAAAGACGGCAGGCAGGCAAGGCGGCTCAGTCGGAGGATAACTGTGTTTTTGCTTGCTTTTTGCCGGGCGCGGATGTCGGAGATCCATGTGTTGACGGTTTGCTGGATAACGCCCAGTTTTTCTGCGAGGGCCTCTTCAGTCCATGTACATTCCCGCCCGCCTCGCCTGAGCGAAAGCCTTGGCCAGTCTGACTGTGTCGTCTGGGCGAGAGCGACCCGCCTGCCGTGCATTAAAAGAGACCATATGCATCTTTTAATTATGTTCATAAAAACAAAACGGCAACACCAATTCATGCTAAATAAAGGCATTGCGGGCAGGTGGCGGGCAGGCCGGGTCTGTTGATGCAATATCACGGGCGATCCGCTTTTTATCGCCAGGACTTAATCGGTCGCCATGGCTAATGTTGCATTCTGCTGATTCAAGGAGAAGCGCTACTTTGTTTTTTTCGTAATCAAGGGATTTGTCCTTCCATTCAATGGCCGCAATCTTTTTGGTTCCACTTTCCTTAAACGCAAACTAGCGGTGGATACCATCTAAAATTATAGTCGCTCCATGCCTACCGGCAGGCAGGTCGGTTGTTTCATTGCCATCTGCATAGTTAAAGACCCTTTGAATCTTGATTGGTAGGAATTGCGCGCCAATCGCAAGGGTTTTAACATACGCGTCGATGGTCTTCTCGCTCTTCCCTCCTTCTGGGGTAGATGAACTGATCCCAGGTTAAATCAGAAACATGGACTTCCATTGGCTCTCCAGTCAGAGGTCAGTGGTCCGGGTCAGACCTCTTTACCTTTTCTTTCTACAGCAGTTGTATCCTTATTCGATCAGCGCCTTCCAGCATCTTCTGGATTTTTGTTGGCAGATAAACCTGCCCGCTCGTGCCATACCCATCTCAGTACCTGCCCGCCATTCCATTGCCAATGAGCAAAGTACATGCGGAACAAAAGCATGTCTATCAACAGCTTCATGCCGATGCCGAAACGAGTGGAACGTCGATTTCTTCGACACGCCATGCAGCGTAAGCAAGTGCCTCGTCAATGTCTTTCGCTTCCAGGTAGGGATACAATTCCAAAATTTTCTTTGGTGTGTCCCGAGGCAACAAGGCCGACGATCATCCCCAGAGTTACGCGTATGCCACGAATGCAGGGCTTCCCTCCCATGATATCAGGATCGAATGTAATTCTGGTTAACGGTATCATTTTAGACCTCCTCTGATAATTTCTTTTTTTGCCTTGCAGTAATTATACTGTGTTGCACCTCTTACTGCAAGTTTTTCCTTTTGGGAAGCAGAACGTAGAGTAGACTTCCGAATAGTCGTCTTATGTTACGGCTAATCTACATACGAAATTGTTTTATCAGAAATTTACAAACTCAAAAAAGTGAGTGGTTCTTCTTCAAAGGCTTGCCTGTGCGTTGCACGCAGACAGGGGGAATTTAAAGGAACGGCCCTTAAGGCAACGGCATTGATCTTAGCCTGTCATTCCCGCGAAAGCGGGAATCCAGTCTTAGTATTATTTGGATTCCTGCTTTCGCAGGAATAACGAAAAGAGGCTCATATTTGTAATATTTTACCGAGAATTGCTGATTTTTTTCTTGACACTCTGATTAAAATGTATTTTATCCATAAAAAGTGGAGAAAAGTGGATAATTGTGGTGTTATATGTTTAGAGGCAGTTCCTATCATACAATCGATTTAAAAGGACGCGTCATAATTCCGGCCAGGTTTCGTGATGCCATAAAGGATGGCGGCGGTGACGGTGCAATGGTTACCAGGCTTGACGGATGTCTGTTTGCATATACTTTTGATGAGTGGGGTGAAATTGAATCCCAAGTATTGTCATTGGCATATACCAGTGAATATATGCGGCGTTTCAGGAGGGTTTTTATTGGGGGAGCATCTGATTGCATGTGTGACAAGCAGGGGCGTATCCTGATCCCGCCTGTATTAAGGCAGTATGCCGGGCTTGAGAAGGAGATCATGCTTGTGGGTCAAATTGCTCACTTTGAAATATGGTCGAAAGAAAGATATGAGCGGGAAGTGATGCAGATGGAAGATGATATGAAAAAGGAGGATGTCGGCAACGAAATTGCAAAATTAGGGCTTTAACTCTATGCCATACAAACATATCCCTGTCATGCTGAGTGAGGTGGTCCATTTCCTGAATTGTAGTCCAGGGAAAACCTATGTTGACTGCACGCTTGGCGGCTCAGGCCATGCTCTTGCCATTGTGGAAAAAATTATTCCTGGCGGGTTATTGATCGGGATAGATCAGGATAAGGATGCAATATTAAATGCAAAGAAGGTCCTGAGACCATATGAATTAAATGTCCGTCTTTTTCACGAAAATTTTGTTAATCTTCCGGAAATTCTTTCACAGATAAATATTGATGCAGTGGACGGCATTTTTTTAGATCTCGGAGTTTCCTTTTATCAACTCGAATTAAGCGGTCGAGGCTTTAGTTTCAAAAAGGACGAGCCTCTGGATATGCGTATGAACATTAACTCGCAAGTAAAAGCCGAAGATTTGGTAAACAGGATGGATGAAGAAGGTCTGAAAAAACTTTTTAGGCAATACGGCGAAGAGCGCTGGGCAAAACAGATAGCACATAACATCGTAAAGGTAAGAAAGCGAAAACGGATCTGTTCAGCCAGCCAGTTAGCTCAAATAGTATGTGATGCTGTCCCAAAGAAGTTTTTATTTACTCAGAAAATTCATCCTGCCACTCGAGTATTCATGGCTCTCAGGATTGCTGTCAATAGAGAGCTTGAACTGCTCGATTCATTTATGGAAAGCGCCGTAAATTTCTTAAGGCCCAAAGGCCGTCTTTGTGTAATATCTTTCCATTCCCTTGAAGATCGAATTGTAAAACATCGAATAAAAGCTCTGGAGGGCAAGTGCATTTGTCCGCCGGACTTTCCAAAATGTGTTTGTAACCCAAAAAGGGTTGTTCGCTCTTTGACCAAAAAAGTATTGCGGCCGACTGAAGAAGAGATAGCGGTCAATCCCATGGCAAGAAGCGCAAAACTGAGGGTCGCAGAAAAGCTGTAGCTACAGAAAAAAATAAATTTCTTTACGTCCTCTGCGGCTTTGCGGTGAATAAAAAACTTATCAGGATTAGATCGCTAATGGGTGTTAAAAAAAGAAAAAAGAATTTTCGCAAATTAAAACTAACCGGAGTCTGGTTTGTTTTACTATCGATCTTCATTGCCGAGCTTTTTTCTTATACCTGGTGCAGAGTTCAATGTGTAAGCATCGGATATGAGATAACAAAAGAAACAAATAATAAGCAAAGCCTTATAACTTTGCAAAACAAATTAAAAATTGAGCTCGCATCTCTGAAATCTCCGAAACGGCTTGCAGAAATAGCAAGCAACAAGCTCAATCTGACAAG
>JAPVVG010000227.1 GCA_028571455.1 Desulfobacteraceae bacterium
GACCTTATGTTCTGATATTACACGCCAGAATGCGCCTGCATCAGGTGTGCCTACAGGCTTGCCTTCATAAATTATCGTAGTACAGCCTTTAAGCAGCGGGGCATAAACAATATATGAATGACCGACTACCCAGCCTACATCGGATGCCGCCCAGTAGACATCTCCCTGATCCACATTATAGATTGCCTTCATACTCCATTTCAGGGCGACCGTGTGGCCGCCGTTGTCACGCACAACACCCTTTGGTTGTCCTGTCGTTCCTGATGTGTAAAGAATATACAGGGGATCTGTGGATTCGACAGGAACGCAGTCATGTGGCTTTGCATTTGACATGGCTTGGTTCCAGTCAATGTCCCTGCCGTCTATCATGGAAGCTGTTTCCATGGGCCGCTGGAGGATAATACAGCATTTTGGTTTTGCCTCTGCCATTTCTATGGCTCTGTCAATGAGCGGCTTGTATCGAACAATCCGCTTAACCTCAATACCGCAAGAGGCTGAAACAATTACTTTTGGCCTGGCGTCGTTAATGCGGGTTGCCAGCTCATTTGCGGCAAAACCACCAAAAACAACTGAATGGACAGCTCCAAGACGCGCGCAAGCAAGCATGGCAATGGCTGCTTCAGGAATCATCGGCATATATATGATTACCCTATCCCCTTTTTGTACGCCACGGGAAGCAAGGACTCCGGCAAATTTTGCGACTTCGTCTCGTAGCTGCCGGTATGTAAACTTTTTAATTGTGTCTGTAACCGGGCTGTCGTATATCAAGGCGAGCTGTTCGCCTATGCCGTTTTTAATATGGAGGTCAAGAGCATTATAACAGGTATTGACCAGTCCCCCGGAAAACCAGCGGTAGAACGGCTTTTTTGAGTCGTCAAAAACCTTCTCCCATTTTTTATACCAGTGACAGTCCTGTGCATGTTCGCCCCAGAAACTTTCAGGGTCTGTAATCGATTTTTCATAAGCATCTATGTATTGATTGGCCATACTGTATTTTCTCCTTTCATCATCATGCCATTCCTGTGAATTCAAAGCCTAATTTTGTCTGAAATTTTTCTATCCTTTTGAATATTTCTTTTAGCATTGTCTGTTCTATGCGCGATAGATTCTTTGGGTTGATATAATTATCAGGCTTTTCATTTTCTTCGATTACCGATGCAACCTGCCGTATGAATCTTAACTGCATCAGGAAGCTGTATGACTGTTCTATTTCATTATACTCCTGCCAGGATAAAACTTTTTTTAAATAAAGCTGATGCAGCCTTTCCTGAGTATTAGTCTCTTCAATCCTGTTTTTTAGCGCATATATCCTTGCAAAATCAACAATTGGTGTCATGGCGCTTTTTATATCAAAAGAGTTCCGGTGCTCACCTTTTGACTCGACAAGTAAATTCCCGAAAAAACCGATAGGAGGCTTAAAATGCAGGGCATTTTCTGTAAGATGGCGAAAGAAACCTGCCCACCCAACAAGAGAATCAAAGAGGTATTTGCGAAGCCCGGTTATAAGATTCATATCCCCATACGCTCCGCGAAAATCGAAAAAAATACTTGATTGAAGCAGATCTTCAGGTTCTGCAGCATGAATCCATGCTGAAAAGTATTCCTTCCAGGTAGATAATGACTGGCACCATTTTGGGTTTTTTGCCATTACATCACCTTTGCAAAAGTCATACCCTGCCTGATCAAGCCAGGTACAGACTTTTTCCCCAAGCTTTAAAAAATAGCTCTTTACCCTCTCTTCTGATTCCTTTGATACATTTTCAAATATTATTGCATTATCCTGATCTGTCTTAAGAGTCTGCTCCTTTCTCCCCTCGCTTCCCATAATCATGAATACAAATCCGGCTGGCGGCTGGCCTAATTCATCGATTGCAAACCAGATCAGTTTATCTAAAATAGCATCTGAGATTGTTGTTATGAGCCTTGTCACATTCTTTGCTTTAGCCCCACTGTTTATCAGGCTCTGGATTAATTTAGGCAACTGTCTGTGTTTGTCTATGACTTTCTCAATGCTATCCGCTGTGCTGATCTCGCGAATGAGAAATAGCGGTGACTGTCCCTGGGCTGCAACCAGGTCACTATTGGTTACAACACCTACAACTTTGTTATTGGCATCTGTGACGGCAAGATGTTTTATGTTTCTCTGCATCATTACCATAAGAGCCTCAAAAACAAGGGCTTTGTCTGAAATTGCACTTAAAGGAGAAGACATTATCTCAGAAACAGCCCTTTTAATATCAACTCCTTTTGCAATAACTTTCATTCTCAAATCAGTATCAGTAACTACACCCACAAAATCACCACCAGGTTTTTTTATAAAAATTGAACTGCATCTATTACTGCTCATAACTGATGCTGCTTTCTGGATTGAAAGCTCTGCATCACAGAAAACCAGGTCCCTGGTAAAAATACTTGCGACAGCCTGGCTGAAAAATTGCGGGGACTCCTCTTTGGACCGGATACTCTTTGCAACGACCCCGGCATAAGACCTGTTAAGCATCCGCTTGCCAAAAGCATCGGTAAAATATTCGGAAAAGACCACATGCCGCATGCAAGTATCTAAAAAACTCTTTTTGGGCAGAATATAAATATCCGAATATTCGTTTATTTTCAGCGTCCGAACAGCAATTCCATCATTTAAAAGCATGGAAATTCCGCCAAAAACTTCCCCTTCATTTAAGAATACATGCAGCGTTTTTTTACCATTCTGTTCATAATACCGTTCGGCAGCCCCTTTTTGAATTATATAAAGACATTCAATCCTTGATCGCTCCTGAACAAACAAGATTGTATCTTCAGGATAATGAACCATAGAAACTTCAGAAGCTATTTTTTTGAGCTCCTCTCTGGGAAGAAAAGAGAACGGAGCCACACCTGATAAAAATTTAAAAGCCTGGCTGACCATGGATTCGCCTGAAACCTTTATCGGTTTATGATCATAATTGTTGTCTGTCATTAATTTATCCATAAGTTAGGGGTAAGGATTAGAGGATTAAGGATTAATCCTTACCCCTTAATCCTACATTTTAATCCTCTAATATTTAATACGGCTGTAATAGGTTTTTCGAGAAGCTTTTCGGGCCTCTTTTAAAGTATATATCCCCATTTTAGCTAAAAGTGGAATCAATTTAATAAATATTTCACCTGTTGCAATTGCATCCCCCAGCGCTGTATGCCTGCCGACAATGCTTACGCCAAGACGCCCGGCAATGGCCTCTAAAGTATGATCTTGTTGGGCTGGATGGACAACCGCTGAAAGCAGCAATGTATCCAACACAGGGTTTATGAATTTTACACCTGTTTTTGCTTCATATATTTGCAGCATGCGCATATCAAAGGCTGCATTATGAGCGACAAGAACAGTATCTCCAGCAAACCGATGAAACAAGGGCAATACCTTGTCAATAGTTGGCTGGCCTTTAAGCATTTCCGGTTGAATACCATGGATCTGTGTTGATTCAAAAGGTAAAGACCGCTCTGGATCGACAAACTGATCAAAGCATTCATCCTGCAGTAATCGGCCATTTACTAACCGAACAGATGCAATGGAGATGATTTTATCCCCTCCCGTTGGATCCAGACCTGTAGTTTCAGTATCAAAAACCGCAAATGTAATTTCAGTCAACAGCCGATCGTCCATTTCAGGACTCTGGCCGGGCTGATTAAACATGTCAAAATCATAAAATTCCGGACGGCTTTCCGGTAAAATCGTTATGTTTCTAATGTCGTCACGCTCGAATGTTTCAACGGCAGGTAAAAACAGGCGAAGATAGGATCTTTTTTGAACAGTATCAATCGTGTTGTTGCAGGAATGGGACCATATCTCCGCATTATGGTGAGATATCACCTCTTTTAAGGTCATTGAGACCTCTTCATTGTTGATGATCAACACATGCTTGCCCCATTCCCGCAAGGTTTCAATTTTTATAGGATCTCCCTGCCAGATGTAATCAAAATTTATAAACTGCCCCTTTCTTTCGAGTTTACAGGTAAATTCTCTATGCTCTGTTTTGCTTTTCAATTTATTCAGCACAAAAAGCATGGCAAAAATAATAGAATACGCATCAACCTTAATCCAGTTTTTCTCATTAGATTTTTCAATATTAATAATAAGACCCAGTTTCTCTGCGGCCTTGGTTTTAATCGAGCAGGCAAGGTCAGAGTCAAGCATGGGAAAAAGAGGCCACTGAGTTTTAACATTAATTGAATAATCTGAAACGGTTTTATCAAGAATATCCCCTAAGATTATCGATTCTTTGTGTATAATCTTTCTGAACTGCTGAAGCTGCTCTTTATCCATATCAGGATATTCAAGTATGGCTTCAATTGTGGACCTGATGCCTGTTAGAGAAGAACGGATGCTCTTTGTAAGGGACTGGAATAGAGAATTGATTCTGCGATCTGTTTCGATCTGTTGGCTGATATCGTTAAAGATAATGATAAATCCTGTAAACTTTTTCAAATGGCTTAAAATAGGGACTACTTCAGCGCGCAGGAGTTTGTTCCATTTGCCCACAATAACAAAATATGAGGCTACATTTGTCTGTTTATGCTTTAATTGGTCGGCTATCTCGTCCAATGAATGGGTAATGAGGTTTTTGTCGATAACATTGAAAATGGAACGGCCCAGACCAATAAACTTATCCTGGTCTCCGATCAAAGATCTGCCGGATCCGGATTCAGTCTTATAGCCTGGAAAACCTATTGTATTAGCCTCTGCGAGGAACTCTTTGGCTTTTTTGCTATATAATATAATCCGTCCCTCTGCATTACAGATAACCAGCCCTTCTGGTAATTCCGACATAATTGCAGCAAGAATATTTTTTTCCTCTTCAGACTTTGCTTTTGCAATATGAATTTTTTGATCAATATTTTTTTGCAGCTCTTCATAACGGTCAGCCCATTCATTAATAATTTGAATGAGCCGCATGATATCTTTACTGCCTTCAATTGATATCCGGTGTGACGGATTAACAGATGTTATCAAGCTGGTCTCTTCGACGAGTTTGCTGGTGGGAATAATATAAACATTAAAAATAGCGTCAAGCGCAAACCCTAATCCTGCCAGCAGGAGAAAGGCAGCGCTAAATATATATACGAAATCCTGTTTGAAGATACTTATCAACAGGGATTTTTCTTCCAATGACAACTGGTGCCAGAACAAAATAAAAAGGCTGGAAATAATTATCAAGGTGATTGCAATAGAAACAGCCGCAAACCACCAGAATTTATTTCTTGGACTCATTAGTTGCATTGCAGTAACTTTTTAACCTGTTTCATTATTTGTGCATTAGAGAAAGGTTTTGCAATATAAGCATCTGCGCCAAAAGCCATACCTTTGGCAATATCCACATCTCGCACCTGGGTGGTGACAAGGATTATTTTAATGTTTTGCCACTCTGGATTTTCACGCACCATCTGGCAAATCTCAAATCCGTCAAAACCGGGATGTATGATGTCGAGTAAGATCAGATCAGGTTTAAATTTTGATATTTTATCAATAGCCTCTTCCCCGTTGGAAGCTGCCATAACATTGTAATTGTTCTGCTCCATAAGGAACTGAAGCGGCACAGCTACACTCGGTTCGTCATCCACGATAAGTATTTTTTTGGAAAATTCATAATTCATAATTTAGGAATTAGCTTTGCTTAATTGCGAATTTAGGAATTTGGGAATTTGGGAATTGAAGGATGTTTTCATTTTTAATTCCTCAATCCCTCAATCCCCCAATTCCTCAATCATATCCTTTAACCAAAAACACCCCATCCAAACGCCGCGGTCCATAGTATCGAAAAACCAACAAGGACTATCATCCAAATATCTTCTTTTTTCATGATTATATTATCTCCTCAGCTAAACTTCCTTTACCACCGTCATAGTCTCTTTATCTGCGCGTTCGATCTGTTTCTCGGTTGAGGTAGCCATTTCAGCTTTAAAGCAAAGAGCCCACATCATAACGATTCCTAAAATCCACCAGAATATCTGCCATGACCAGAGATGTGGAAATCCGCAGAATGAAAATGCCTTGTTGCCAAGAATGCATGCCGGACCTATGGCAAAGAAATACCACAAGGGCACGATAATCTTCATGGCTTTGCGCCATTTCCTGCCGGATTTACTTGGCAAATCAATATCATCAAGAAAATTTCGAACCTCTGCCTGCCTTTTAATGGTCTCTTTATCGTCTTTCATTCCAAGACCTCTGCATAGATATGCCACTAAAAGCCCAACAAATACACCCCAGAATGCACAATGCATGGAGAGCGGATTCGGGAAAATTTTATAGGTAACAAAGACGGATATCATACCGGAAAGGACGCCCAGCATAGCTCCTATAGCCGGGAATCTAAATCCCCAGAGCGTGCCTAAAAGCAGTATGTACATGATAAATCCAAAGGCTGTTGCCAGAGCCCCTAAAATTACCAGAGCGGCTGTTGAAGTAAGTCCTACTATTAGAGCAACAGCGGTAAGAAGAGTGGCCATAAGTCTATTAACCCAGATCTGTTCGGCATGAGTTGCATTCTGCTTCTTGATATATCGCCAATAGACATCACGTAAAAGGATAGATCCTCCGGTGCCGATATATGGCGCTGCTGTGGAATGTATGGCAGCTATAGCTCCGATAAAAACCAGCCCTAACATAAAAGGGGGGAGGAAGTTTTGCATAAGAAGCGGCACAAGAGATTTATCGGTTAAGTTGGCAAAAGCGGCAACGCCGGTAATCTGAAGTATTTTTCCTCCCATGCCCTGAAAAGCCGTGAAGAAAAAAAGCGCAAATCCAACCATAAAGGTTGACATAAAGGCCTGCTGCCAGGCAAGCGGCTTTGGAGACTTCAATCCAAACGTCCACATGGTAAAAGCAGGAGATGATTGTATGCCCATTAATGCAAACATATAAGTCAGGATCATCACGGATGTCCATCCTCCCCCAAGTCCGAAATTAATTATTTTTGGTACTTCCAGGTACCTGTCTTCAAGAGTGGCGACCTGCGCAGCAAACTTGCTCCAGCCGCCAAAGTGGCCAAGCACATAAGAACCAAGAATAATTATACCGCTCACAAGAAGAACAAACTGGATTACGCCGACCCATGTGCTTGCTTTAAGACCACCAGTGACCACATAAAACCAGACTATAAAGGCAAGAAAAATAGCGCCAAAAGTAAAAGGCACCCCTGTTATTACATGGAAAAGGGCGCCCGCGGCCATCAGTTGAACAGCGGAATAAAACACGGCATACAAAACCGCTGTAATAACCACCAGAAAACGTATTGCCTCATTGTTGTAATAATAGGCATACATATCTCCGGGTGTGATAAAGCCATACCTTTTACCCATAAACCACGTTCTCTTGGAAAAAAATGTTCCTGTTATAGGAATTGTAAGAATATAAAATGAAGCAAAAGCATAGGCCAGACCGTCTCTCCAGATTAATCCAGGATGACCGATAAATGTCCACCCGCTGAAGGAGGCTGCCGTAGCTGCGAGCAAAAAAGCAAAAAATGGTATTGATCTGCCCGCAATAGCATAACCTGCAGAGGTCTTTTCAGTAAAATATCCTTTTAAGCCCCAGTAAAAGCAATAGACAATATAAACCCCTAACATTATATAAACCCAGGTAGTTCCGCTCATTTTTCCCTCCATGTCTAAC
Organism: Desulfobacteraceae bacterium; assembly: GCA_028571455.1. GTDB lineage: Bacteria > Desulfobacterota > Desulfobacteria > Desulfobacterales > ETH-SRB1 > Desulfaltia. The sequence goes on from JAPVVG010000227.1 coordinate 7,649, forward strand.
TCCCCGCCAGCTCTGCTGCGGGGCAGTTCATTGTTATGGGTAAAAAATGAGATTTAATAACATAAAAGAAAAAAAGAATAAAGAAGAAGTTTTATTAGGGGAATAATTTGTTATTTCAGTGTGTTAAGTTCGGGGAAAGTTACTTTTTATACATCCTCTGCTGCGCATCGATGTCAGGTACTCTGAGCAAACGCTTAGCTTCGGGTTTTTTAAGCTCTGCTTCAATATAATCCGCCCTGTCGGCGATTGAGGCCGGTTTATCAGAGACATTGTGGAGGAACCTCCAGATTAAGCCTGGTCCTTCAGCAATTTCAGGATTGAGTTCGAGCGCTTTTCTGTAGTCTTTTACCGCATCCTCGTAATTGCCTGTCCGGTCGTTTAAGATGCCACGGTTAGCGTAAGCCCCGGCAAAGTTCTCATCAAGTTTAACAGCCCTGTCAAAGGACTCCCGTGATCCCTTGAAATCATTTATCTGCATGAGAGTTATCGCCCTGCCGTGATGGGCCTCTTTGTATTCCGGGTAGTTGGCCAGCACTTCATCAAAAACTTTCAGAGCCTCGTTATATTTGCCGTCCTGTAAATACTTATTTGCAAGACGGCATCTGTTTTCGCCGGGAACATTTTCATGTGCCATAAACTGGAAATAGTAATATCCAAAGACAATTAAAACAGTAAGCCCTATTGCTGCGGTTAGTAAATTTTTATTCATTTTGACAGGAAATATTGGGATATAAGGATTTTGTTAAAGATAAAGGCAAAGGTCACTACGATAAGTGCGGTCATCGGTATGATCTTTTTTTCTATCTCCTTTCTTTCTTCCTCTGTAAGCTCCCTTTTAAGTTTCCGCTCAGCCTTCCTGATCCTCTGCACAAAAATAAATTTCCTGGTTGGCCTGAAAAGGATCGCTGCCAGTATGATAGATGAGATCAGATACCATATTAATAATCCGGTCGTCAATTTGCCTCCCAGTAAAAGCTGTGTTATGACTGCAATATCAAATAAAAAAAGGGGGGATATTTTTATCCCCCCATAACATACATCTTTTAGTTAAGGTTTGTCTATATCGAATCGTGCTTTTTTAATATCACCTATGTCTTCCGCGAGAACTTCAATCTCTTTTGCAGGAATGGTTGACATTTGCATCTTATATGCAAGGAAAAACATCATACAGACACCGAGCGCCCACCAAATGATCTGCCATGCCCAGATTGAAGGAATCCCAAATGTCCAGGTGGCAGAGTTGTTCGGATTGCCGAATATGGTATTCCCGATAACAATACCTGGTCCCTGGGCAAACATGAACCAGACAATTACAGCAATCACTGCCAATGGGACAAGGCTCTTTTTCTCTTTAGGCAAACCCGCATGCTCCTTCAGAAAATCATGGTATTTTTGCCTGTGAGAACGTGATTCCGAGTCCTGTGTAAACGCAGATATGAGTATTGCTGCTCCGAGGTTAAAGATAATACCCCATCCTGCGGAATGGATTGTCCACGGCCAGCGGCCCCATGAAGTTATACCGAACCAGTTTGTTCCGATTGTTTCGGTAAGAGTTACTGCGATTATGCCTAATATTAAACCGACTGTTATACCCCTTCTCGTGAGAAACGGCCAGTAGCATATCCCGATAAGAGCCGGCCACATCTGGAATCCATAAGCAACAGCCAGACCACCAAGAAGAACGAGGGCGTCTGTAGATGTTGTCGCAACAATTAACGCAGAGACAACTATTATTCCAACCCCGATTCTTCCGATTAGTTTCTGGGTTGCGTAAGATGCTTTAGGGTTTATGAAGCGCTTATAAATGTCTCTGGTAAGCATACCGCCTGCAGTAGACATGTATGCCGCGCCTGTTGACTGCATTGCTGCAAGTGCGCACACGCTCAGGAGACCGACTGCCCAGGGAGCGGTCGTACTCAGGAGATTGATCAGGGCAGGAACGATCATTCCCTGCTTACCGGGCATAGCCATAAGGTCCTTGCCCAGATGCATGACATCCGTTGCAAAACCTGCCTGAATCATTCTGGTATCAGCGCCGATAAGGTGACCGCCTAATCCCTGCATGGCCGTAAAGAAAATCAGTATGCCACCGATACCAAAAGAAGACGCCCATACCTGCTGGGGAGCAAAGGGTTTCGGGTTCTTATTGGAGAATGACCACATTGAGAATGCAGGTGCGGACTGGATGCCCATGAGTGCGAACGCGTAAGAGAGGACCATGATACCTGTCCATGCGCCGCCGATTGCCTTGGGTCCCGACGAAACAAACTGAATGACTCCGGGAACGGCTATGTAGTGACTGAAGCCATCAAGGGTCCTTTTTTTGTCCATTACTTCTCCCCCTAAAGCAGCTACAGCATCGGGTGAAGTCAGTTTTGCAATGCCTTCATTCAGGGCAGTCCAACCACCTGCAGCGTCCAGAGCGATGAAACCGATCGCGACTATACCGCCTGCAAGCAGGAGACACTGCACTGTATCAACGTAGGCCACGGCCCTCAGTCCGCCAGATGCGACGTAGATAAAAACAACGGCAGACAACATCCACATGCCTACCTCAACACCAAGCATGCCGTCAGTAAGGACATTAAACAGGAACCCGGATGCCCTCAACTGTACTCCAAGATAAGGGACCGAAAAGACCAGGGCAACAATAACGGTCAATATCCTGATAGTATCCGATTTGAAATAATCAGAAAACATCTCCCCCGGGGTTACATATCCAAAACGTTTGCCGAGCATCCATTGTTTTTTAAGGAACAGGACCCCGGTAAATGGGATCGTGATGGCGTAAAATGATGCGTATGCATATTGAAAACCGTCACGGTAAAGCAGACCCGGATGTCCCATGAATGTCCATCCTGAAAAGGATGTTGCCGTAGCAGCAAGCACAAAGACCCAGATAGGGATCGAACGGCCTGCAATAAAATAATCGGTTGCAGTCTTTGCCATTCTTGCGCCCTTAACGCCCATTAGAATACAATATACCCAGTAAGCCGCAACAAACAAAAACAAATAAATAATTTTAGATTCCACTAATCTTACCCCCTTTCAAATTTTTTTTGTCCAAGAAAGGACATTTTACCATGCTTCCTTTATCCATGCCTTCTCCCCCCTTTCAAATTTTTTATTTCCCATAATATACTGAATGGGATTTAGTTGTTAAGATGGCTTATAATTGATATTTTTTATTTAGTCAACAAAAAATATTCATTTTTTAAAGATTATTTTTTAAGGTGGAAAAATTAAGATCTTGAAGAAACTTTGTAGCCCCGCCGTGGCGGGGCTTGAAACTGGAAAGTAGAAAGTAGAAATTTGGGAGAGATGAACAGCTTGAAACTGGAAAGTAGAAATTGGGAAGGTCTGTGAAAAAGCTGTTAGCCATTAGCTGTTAGCTCTTAGCTAAAGGCTAACTGCTTTTTTTCTCCGTTAACCTGAAACCTTTTTCTGAATTTCATCGACGATTTCAGGATTGGCCAGCGTAGATACATCACCTACATCCTTTTTATTTGAAATGGCCCCAAGCACCCTGCGCATGATCTTGCCTGAACGTGTTTTCGGCATGTCAGATACGAGCCAGACCTTTCTCGGTCTTGCGATCTTGCCGATTGTGTCACAAATGCCGGCTGAAATTTTCATGGCCAGTTCATCGGTTGGCTCGTATCCAGGTTTTAAAGAGATATACAGATCAGGAACAACCCCCTTTATATCATCGGCAACCGGAACAACCGCAGCCTCTGCCACCTCCATAACCGTAAGAGCTGCTGATTCAATTTCTTTTGTTCCCAGCCTGTGGCCTGAAACATTGATTACATCGTCAATCCTGCCAAGAATACGATAGTATCCATCTTCGGCCTCCATGGCTGCATCGCCTGTGAGGTACGGCCAATCACGCCAATCCTTGCTGTTTTTGTCCTTGCAATATCTTGCATAATAGGTTGAAACATATCGATCACGGTCTCTCCATATTGTTTGAAATGCCCCGGGCCAGGGATTTTTTATGCAAATGTTGCCTGCCCTGCCCTCCCCTGCCTTGATTTCATTACCTTCCTCGTCATAAATTATCGGATAAATGCCAGGCACTCCCGGACCCGTGCTTCCGGGTTTCATCGGTTTTATTGCCGGCACGGTGCCGCAAAGAAAACCACCGGTCTCTGTTTGCCACCAGGTATCGACGATTACCGCCTCACCCTTTCCAACTACCTCATGATACCATCGCCAGACCTGGGGCTCAATCGGCTCTCCAACGGTTGTCATATGTTTAAAATGGTGGTTATACTTTTTCGGCAGATCAGGATCTATCTTTCTTAATGCACGTATAACGGTCGGCGCTGTATGGAAAATATTTACATCAAGCTCTTCCGCTATCCTCCATGCCCGGCCCGCATCAGGATATGTGGGGACCCCTTCGTAAATTACAGAAGAAGCACACAGGGACAAAGGGCCGTAAACGATGTATGAATGGCCTGTAATCCACCCAATATCCGCCATACACCAGTAAACATCTTCCGGATGAATATCCTGAATATACTTTGATGTGCCTGCTACATACGCAAGATAGCCTCCTGTGCTGTGCTGGCATCCCTTGGGTTTCCCTGTTGTGCCGCTGGTATACATGAGAAAAAGAGGATCTTCAGCCGGCATTGGAACAGGATCTACCTTTTTCCCGCGATAATCTTTTAGCAGATCATTAATAATATAATCACGGCCTTCAATCATCGGCGTCGGAGTTGAATTTTTTCCAGGATAACGCTGCCATATAAGAACCTTATCAACCTTCTGGCCGTCCTTTTTGGCTAGATCAACGGCTATATCGGCATTTTGCTTATGGTCAATTAATTTTCCGCTCCTATAATACCCGTCAATCGTAATCAGTACTCTGCTTTTTGCATCTTCAATCCTGTCAGCGCAAGCTCTTCCGCTAAAGCCCCCAAATACCTCAGAGTGAATAACACCGAGCCTGGCGCAGGCCAGCATCGTTATTGGAAGTTCAGCCGTCATCGGCAGATGAAGCGTCACCGTATCACCAGCCTTTAAACCGGCAAAATCTTGAAGAAGTGCGGCAAGTTCGTTAACCTGCACATAAAGTTCCTGGTATGTAATATGCTGAACCCGCTCATTTTCAGGCTCCGGAACAAAATGTATTGCGGTTTTGTTTTTATTCTTTTCAAGGTGCCTGTCAACACAGTTGTAACAGGCGTTTATCCTTCCTCCAACAAACCACTTCCAGCATGGCGCATCGCTTGTATCAAGGATAGTATCCCAGCTCTTATCCCAGTGTAAAAGATCAGCATATTCCGTGAAACATTCAGGAAAATTATCCAGATCAAAACGCTTATAAACTGTTTCATCCTTTACATTAGCCTGGTTAATAAATTCTTTAGAAGGATAAACACATTCCTCTTCCTTCCAGTGTACTGCGATTTGTGCTTCGGATGTTTCTACAACTTCTTTATCAGCCATATAATCCCCCTAAATCAAAATATTAATTATTATTATTTTACCGCATTTAAAAAAGAATTAAGAAACCCTTGAAAAACAGCATTCAAGGGTTATAATTTGAAACCTGTGAATTTTGCTATAAATAGCCTAAACAGTCATTCCCGTGCAAACGGGGCATGTAGTGAAGCATCAGCGCTATCCAGTATTTTCAAGTCGTTATGGATTCCTACTTTCGTGGGAATGACAGAAAAAACGTGTTTTTCAAAGCTCTCAATTTCTGACAATTCTGATAATTACGTGTAATTGTTTACTTTTTTATTCCCCTGCAAAATATTTCAAATGGTATTTCAAGAGTCAGTTTAAGATTACCTTTACCCTTACCCATTATCCTTTTACTTTCTTCCCATAAAACAATACCTGAGAATAATGACCAGAGTATATTGGCAAGGACTAAAGGCTTTTCGTCAATAAAAACGCCTCTATTTATCCCGTCTTCAAATATTGAAGCCATTGCCCCGAGTGAACTGTTAAGCAATTCTGTAATGTCCTTAATAAGCTCAGGTGATAAATTGTTAAGGGTTTCACTCGATTGAAGATGGAACATATTAATCAGTATTAAAGGATCGAATTCATAGACATCATACATGGCCTCCTTTAATGCATCCAACCTTTGTTCCGGCTCTAATCCCTTTTCGCTGCTAACATGTTTTAACCGGATATTCAGATATTGAAGTATCCTTAGAGAAAGTGAAGCGCACAGCTCATCTTTATTCTTGAAATAAAGGTAAAGAGTGCCAGGGCTCAGTTCTGCTTCACTGGCAATATCTTCCATTGTTGCTTTGTTAAAACCCTTGAAAGAAAACACCCTTTTAGCAGCAATCATAATCTGCTGGCGCCTTCTCCCCCTTTCACGCTCTTTTCTTTCCTGTATTCCCATAATCCACTGAATTTGATTTATTTGTTAAACACCTTTTTAATAGATATTTTTTATTTAGTCAAGGAAATATTTGTTTTTATATTATATTTAAATTTTCTTATTTATATTTCGCATGGTTATATGGATTTAAAGTAACTTCTCAATAAATACTGGAAGAGCCCGCTGGTGGGCGAGTCCTTTATCATCTTCACCCGAACTTATTGAGAAGTTACGATTTAAACACTTAAAGGATTTTCTCAAGGATGGGGTTTTTCACGATGTTATTTAGTTTGACGGCACGCTCTTGAAGCTCCTTAATAGTGTTAAACCTTAAATTTAACATATAGGTTTGGCCTTCAAAATCGGCTGGAGGGATTAGTTTTATGCCGCTGCCGAGCTTTAGCTCTTTGACATTTTTTTCAAACTCCCTTTTTGCTCTTGTTATTTCAGGAAATCGCCTCTGCTTTAAATAAGCTCTGATTTTTCGGGTTTTTTGCGTTCGGTCAATATCTTTTCTATTTAAAATATCCGGAAAATCGCATTTGCCTAATACTTCGATTATAGAAATGTTTTCGCGAAATGCGATTTCTTTAATCAGCGTAATTATCTCTTTTTGCTTGCTCAAACTTAATTTAAATTCATGAAAAATGTTTGCCAGTAAAATCCCTGCATCCTGCTCAAGCATACCTAATTCCACGGCCATACTTAAAGAAATAGTATTTGAAAGTATGTAATCCTGGATGGACAATGGGAGACGGCAAATATTTTTAATTTTTTTTATCAAAGATGGATTTTCCGGTAAACCAAGGGCCGATGCTGCTTTAGAAAGGCTGCTAAAATCTTCATAAAAACTGGAAAGCATGTTTAAGGCTTTAGACTTTTCGATCAGGTTAAGCTGCCTCTGCAGAGCATTATCTGTTATTGCAATCTTTACACATTGAAGTCTGTTTGTGTCTGAATCCAGTATATTTGCTTCAAGAGCGGCCCATCCAAGATATCGGCATGCTTCAATCCGGCAGAAACCGCATACGATAATAAATTCCGATCCCCTTTCTATTAATAATGGCGGGTTTATCAGCCCAACCTTATTAATGGAATTGATAAGATCATCTAATCTTGTTTTGATTGTGACACGATAGGTGTTATCTTCTGAATCAATACATGAGAGAGGAACTGTCTTTATCTTAAAATGCATAATATTCTCGTTAACACCCCCCCCTTAGTCCCCCCTTGAGGGGGGATTTAGGGGGGGGTGTTTCTCGTTGCTTTGAGCTTTGAGCTTTACCCTTTCAGCTCAAATCCGTACCTGTAAGCAGTTTTAATGCTTGCATATATTTTTTTCGTGTATTTTTAATTACTTGGTTCGGAAGATTTGGCCCCGGCGGTTTTCTGTCCCAATTTATGGAAATCAGGTAATCTCTAACATATTGTTTGTCAAAACTTTGTTGCGAACCACCGGGCATGTAAGTCTCTTTTAACCAGAATCTTGATGAATCAGGTGTCAGCACCTCATCAATAAGAATGATATCTTTCCCGACCCGGCCAAATTCAAATTTTGTGTCGGCAATTATTATCCCTTTTTTATCAGCTAACTCAACACCCTTTTTGTAAATTGCAATACTAAGCTCTTTAACCCTGTTTGCATCTGCCTCCCCTATTCTTTTTGCAGCCTCTTCAAAATCTATGTTTATATCATGGGCGCCTGTTTCCTCTTTTGTTGAAGGGGTAAAAATTGGTTCGGGGAGTCTGTCCGACTCTTTCAGGCCTTGGGGAAGCTTTATGCCGCATACACTTCCTGATTTTTGATAAGACAGCCAGCCTGAACCGGATATATATCCCCTGACTACACATTCGACAGGAAGCGGCTCTGCTTTTTTAACAAGCATGCTTCTTCCGCGAAGTGTTTCAGCATAAGGTTTGCATACAGGAGGATATTCATTTACATTGCCGGTAATAACATGGTTGGATAAAATAGGTTCCATTGCTTTAAACCAGAAGAGCGAAATCTGAGTTAGAATTTTTCCTTTTTCAGGGATGGGATCCGGCATGATAACATCGAAGGCGGAAATTCTATCGGTCGCTACCATTAAAAGGCATTCATCAAGGTCGTATATATCCCTTACCTTGCCGCTTTTTATTAGATTCAATTTGGGGAAATTAGTTTCAAATACTATTTTGTCCACAAGAAGATCCTTTCAGTTCTCAAACCCGTTCCAAATCTATAAACGGCCAAATGAGTATTGAATGTATAATAGCAAAGATGACAAACCTTGGTACCGACTATTCTTTAAATCCAAAAAATAATTTTTGTGGGAGTGGCTTTCAGCCACGATTTTCGAGATAGGATGCCTCTCCAGCAATTTTTACACCCCCCTTGCCCCCCGGAATAAATCGGGAAAATTCCTTTATATTCCCCCTTTGAAGGGGGTTAGGGGGATGTAAATTTCTGTTACCAGAACTTATGAAGAGCGCAAGGAGAATCCATGAGAAAAATACGATCTTCCTTGACTAAAAAAAACAAATCTGAAAAGTAGTAAAAAACCGGCGTCGTTTTGTTCCGATCAGATGGCCGATTTATTTGGTGCGCCCGGCGTGATTCGAACACGCGACCTACGGATTCGTAGTCCGGCGCTCTATCCGGGCTGAGCTACGGGCGCACAAGATATTAAATATTACGATATTATCAATCTTTATGTCAATGGTAAGTTGAAATATTTGTAGCCGTTCACGGCTTGAAACTTGAAATTGGAAAGTAGAAATTAGGGAGAGATTAAAATAGAAATTGGGAAGAACAGTACAAAAGCATGAAGGCCAAATTTCCAATTTCCAATTTCAACGTTCCGTGAACGGTTACAAATATATGTAGCCGTTCACAGTTATCGGTTCACGGTTACCATTTATATTATGGATGCAATTCATGTAAAATTTATGAAACTGGCATTAAAGGAGGCAGCAAAAGCCAGGCAAAAAGATGAAGTCCCAATCGGTGCGCTTCTTGCTGCGGAATCGGGCAAAATCCTCTCATCCGCACACAACCAGGTCATAAGTCTTGCCGATCCTACAGCGCATGCAGAAATATTGGCAATACGCAGGGCAGCCAAAAAGATTCAAAATTACAGATTGTTAAAGACAACTCTGTATGTCACGATTGAACCTTGTATTATGTGTATGGGCGCAATTATACACGCCAGAATATCAAGGGTTGTTTTTGGCGCAAATGATCCCGGATGGGGAGCGGCAGGTTCCCTGTATAATCTGGCAGATGATATGAGGTTAAATCACAGGCCTGAAATGATTTGCAATGTTTGCAATGATGAATGCAAAAACATAATTCAAGATTTTTTCCGCACAAAGCGCAAATTAGTCGAGTAGTCGAGTGGGGAAATGGTCGAGTAGTTGACGACTCGACTACTCGACTACTCGACTACTCGACCAGTTGCGAAGCAAAAAGGAGCAAGCCGTGGCTAATATTGTTATTGTCGGAACTCAATGGGGAGATGAAGGCAAAGGTAAAATTGTGGATCTGCTTGCAGAATTTGCAGACATTGTTGTCAGGTTCCAGGGTGGAAATAATGCCGGTCACACAATGGTTGTAAACGGCGAGCAGTTTATCAGCCATTTGATTCCCTCAGGCATATTGCAGAAAAAAACCTGCCTTATCGGAAACGGTATGGTAATAGATCCTGCAGTGCTTATAGAAGAAATTGATTATTTAAAAAGCAAGGGTATTGATGTTGGACAGGATCAGCTTATGATAAGCGAAAAAGCCCATATTATCATGCCCTATCATAAACAGATAGATCATGCCCGTGAAAGGATGAAGGGCGATAAGAAAATCGGAACAACAGGACGCGGGATCGGGCCCTCCTATGAAGACAAGGCAACCCGCAGGGGAATACGATTTGTCGATCTTATTGATCCGGAGGTTTTTAGCGAAAAGGTAAAAACCATATTGGAAGAAAAAAATTTCTATCTTAAAGAATATCTTTCCTCTAATCCGTTAGATTTTGATGACATAATCGATAAATATTCTGAATATGCCGAAATACTCGCCCCATTTGTTACAAACATTTCTCTTGTAATAAGCCGGGCAATCAAAGAGGGGAAGCAAATCCTTTTTGAGGGCGCTCAGGGAACCCATCTTGATATTGATCACGGCACTTACCCTTATGTCACCTCATCAAACACTGTTGCCGGAAATGCTTGCGCCGGCGCCGGCATTGGCCCAAGAGAGATTACAGATGTAATCGGGATTGTAAAGGCCTATACCACAAGGGTTGGGCAAGGCCCCTTCCCTTCAGAACTTTTTGATGAAACAGGAGATAGAATTCAGGAAAAAGGTGTGGAGTTCGGCGCGACAACCGGCAGAAGGCGCAGGTGCGGATGGCTTGATACCGTAATATTGCGCAATGCCGTGCGTTTAAATAGTCTCTCAAGCCTGGCTATAACCAAACTGGATGTATTGGGGGGGCAGGAATTTCTTAAAATATGCACCGGCTATGAGTATGATTATGATGGAAAGATTCTTAATGATTTTCCTGCAAGCCTCAAAGTCCTTTCAGCATGTAAACCAATATATGAAACTTTGCCGGGATGGTCGGAAAATATTTCTAATATTCGAAGAATTGAAGATTTGCCTCAAAATGCAAAAAATTATCTCAATAGAATTGAAGAGCTTGCCGAAACCCGGATACAAATAATATCGCTTGGCCCTGCAAGAGATGAAACAATAATAATTAGTAATCCTTTTAGATAGAAGCTGTTTTAACCTAACACTTAACACTTTACACTTAACACCTGATGAATTCGATTTTTTACGAATTCATCATCATTATTAATTGACATATAAAGTTTATTCAAATAGAAATTGTGAGATGTCGGGACGTGGCTCAGCCTGGTAGAGTACAGCGTTCGGGACGCTGGGGTCGCTGGTTCAAATCCAGTCGTCCCGACCATTTTGCTTCTAAATTATATCTTAAATTTAAACCCGTTCTCTTTAAAAAGCTTCAAACATGCATTTACCACCTCAACATCATAATGATTTCAAGCCGGAGTTGCTCATTGACCTTTGTAAGTTGGGCGGCGCTTTCTTTAACACAGACTTCCAATTCTTCATGTGTTGGTTTGCTGGTCATTAGAAAACCCTACGATTCTCTACTACCAAAAAGAATCATGGCTATTTTGTGCAGATCATCTATTCCCCGCACTTCATGCGGAAACATCGGCACCTTTGTTATTGTGCGGGAAGAAAATATTGAATGGATCTTTTTGATATATCCTGCCTGCTCAACCCTTTTGGAAGAACAAAAATTACAACACCCCCCTTGAGGGGGGACTAAGGGGGGGGTGTTAACCATGTTGACTATAATGTTGCCGCAATGGATCTTTGCATTATCCAAAGCGCTTACAAGCCGCTCCAGCTCAAGTAATCCCATGGCCTCGGCAATAGTGACCGCTACAAAATTCGTTCTATTTTGATCCATAAAGGCTTCCTGAATTCTTCTGACATTTTTGGACATAGCCAAAGCCTTTTCAGCGGCCTTAGCCAGCCTGACCACTCCCTTATATTTCAATAATAATCTAAAAATAATTTTTAAGCCTCGAAACTCTTCGTAATATGCTGCTTGCTGTGCTTTTTTTATCTTCCATGGGTCAATAGTAGACTTGACCCCTTTTTATTTCCTTTAAAATTGAATCCCGAATAACGGCCCTGGAAAAGAAGGCCAAGAAAAACGAATAAAATGGTAGTTTTGCGTATTGACTTTTTTTATTATAAGTTGTAGATGATTTTTGTCTTAAGTGGATTGGATTGAATCCTTTTTTTGACAATAATCGAAAGTTCTTTTAAAAGTGGAGGAGGATTAAAAATGAAGAAAAAAATTATTGCCTCGTTTTTTGTTGTTGCTGCCCTTATGTTGGTTGTGAGTCAGGTCAGTTTTGCTCAGGATATGGAAGGAAAAATTGGCATAGGAGCAAGAGTGTCCTATGTAAATTATTCGGACGACGACTTAGGTTATGGAATTGATGCGGACTTTGATGAGACTGCCATGTATGGGGGGAATCTCACCTTTTTTGTTCATAACTATCTCTCTCTTGAATTGAGTGTCGATTATGTCGAAACGGATTTCGATTTAGAAGCCCTTGGCGTATCTTTTAATATAGGTGATCTTGAACAAATTCCGGTCCTTTTATCACTACGAACGCATTTATCAACAAATCCAAAGGTAAGCCCATATTTAACTGTTGGTATTGGGTATTATTTAAATGATTTTGACGTAAAAAGTTCAATTCCTGCTGGCTATTATTTAGATCCAGATGACAGTTTCGGATTCCATTTGGGTGGAGGTATTGAATATTTTTTTAATGAACACTTTGCCTTTAATTTCGATTTTAAATATATGTGGACCAACGTTGATTTCGATGTAAGTGCTCCTGGCTATACGACAGAAGAACATAAAGTTGATGTGGATGCGTTTATTTCCGGGGTTGGTTTCAAGTATTACTTCTAAGACTTTTTTAAACTTTGAACACCAAATACATAATAGGCAGGGTCAGTAATGGCCCTGCTTTTTTATTATACAGCCTTTGAATATATACTATGGAAATGTAAATATCAGGGGCCTTAAAATTCGTGTGATATCGTTTTTCAATAGGGGGCTCCCAGGGGGACGTTATGTTGCCAGTTTAGTTATGTTGCGAGTTTTGGATATACTTTTCTTTGAATTTAATTCTTATACTTGAGTTGTCATCAGAATACAAAAGAAATTGTATGACAAATAGCCACTCAGTTTTACCTTCTCCCATAC
>JAPVVG010000228.1 GCA_028571455.1 Desulfobacteraceae bacterium
AAATGAATATGAACATTGCGATATCAATATTATTGTTGCAGGCTCTGAAACCGGAATTGTAATGGTAGAAGGCGGCGGCGATATTGTCAGCGAAGCAGATATGTTAGATGCCATACTTTATGGTCATGAGGCATTAAAACCTATAATTGATATGCAAAAGAAGCTAAAGCTATCCAACGGGGTTCAAAAACGTTCATTCATCCTTCCAGAAAAAGACGAAGATCTTGTTAATAAAATCATGCCTGAAGCATCCTTGATACATGATGTTCTTATGACCCCCGGTAAAAAAGAGCGAGACATAGCGCTTAGGGCTGTCAAGTCTGATATTCTTGCAAAACTCGGTAATGACTTTGCTGAACGCAGAGATGAAGTATACGATATGTGCAACGATTTAATTAAATCAACTATGCGAGATATAATCATTAAGGAAGGATGCAGGATAGACAACAGGAAATTTGATGAAATAAGGCCCATTTCCTGTGAAGTCGGGATTTTGCCCAGACCTCACGGAAGTGCCCTGTTTACCAGAGGAGAAACTCAGGTATTAGGAGTGTTAACTCTTGGTTCGGGTCGTGATGAGCAGCGGGTGGAAACTCTGCTCGGGGAAGAATTCAGACCATTTATGCTTCATTACAATTTTCCCCCGTATTCGGTTGGAGAGGTAAAACGGATTGGCGGGCCAAGCCGCAGAGATATAGGCCATGGTGGGCTGTCAACAAGAGCTATTGAAAAGGTTTTGCCGCCCAAGGAAGAATTTGACTATACTATTCGAATCGTTTCAGAGGTGCTGGAGTCTAATGGCTCTTCATCCATGGGGACTGTATGCGCAGGTATTCTGGCGCTGATGGATGGTGGAGTTCCCATAAAGGCCCCGGTTGCAGGCATTGCAATGGGCCTCGTAAGCGATGGAGATAATGTGGTTATTCTGTCCGATATCCTTGGAGATGAAGATCATGCCGGTGATATGGATTTCAAGGTAGCCGGTACAAGAGAAGGCATAACCGCCCTTCAGATGGATATTAAAATTCATGAGCTGTCAAAGGATATACTGGGAAAGGCTCTTGAACAAGCCCGTTTGGGGAGGCTTTTTATTCTTGACAGGATGCTGGAAGCATTGGAAAAGCCCAGGGACAATACCTCTCCCTATGCCCCCAAAATAATAACTATAAATATCAATCCCGAGAAAATCCGTGATATCATAGGACCCGGCGGGAAGATGATCAGGGCGATTCAGAGTGAAACAAACACACAGGTTGAAGTAGATGATACCGGCCTTGTTAAAATTGCTGCTTTTTCTCAAAAAGAATCGGATGCGGCCCTGCAAGCGATAAAAGATATTACAATGGAACCTGAGGTCGACAAGATCTACGAAGGCAAAGTAGTGAAAATCATGGATTTTGGCGCATTTGTCCAGATAATGCCCAACTGTGACGGCCTTGTGCATATTTCACAGCTTGCCCCGCACCGGGTTGCAAAGGTTACAGACATTGTTAAGGAAGGCGATATCGTTAAAGTCAAGGTCCTTGAAATCTCGAAGGACGGGAAAATACGCCTGAGCCGCAAAGCTGTTTTGGAACAAGAAAATGCCTCGCGCAACAAATCATGAACCACAGCCCTATAATTAAAATACTCTGTTTAAGGCCGGATTTGCTTAAGGATATTCCTCTTCCCTGCTATATGACACCCCAATCAGCGGGGATGGATATATGCGCGGCTCTAAAAAAAGAGATTGTTCTTGAAACAGGAGAAATTACCCTGATACCCACCGGGTTTGCCATGGCTATTCCCGGCGGGTTTGAAGCACAGATCCGCCCGAGAAGCGGGTTGGCTGTAAAGCATGGCATAGGGCTCATTAATTCACCGGGCACCATAGACGCTGACTACCGTGGCGAGGTGATGATTCCGGTTATTAATTTAGGTAAAAAGGATTACACTATTCATAGAGGCGACAGGATTGCCCAGATGGTCATTAAAAGGGTATATCAGGCCCGCTTACAGGTTGTTGAACTCTTAGACGAAACAATTCGCAATGACGGAGGCTTCGGTCATACCGGACCATAACCATAACATTTCAGTATGTATGCTGGCGAGCGGCAGCAAGGGGAACGCAATATTTGTTTCCGACGGTTCTACCTCTATACTTATTGACGTCGGCCTTTCCGGAATAGAAATCGAACGCAGGTTAAAATCAAAAGGGCTTTGCCCTGACGACCTTGCCGCTATCCTGGTATCCCATGAACATGCCGACCATATCCAGGGGTTAGGAGTTTTTTCACGCAGGTTTGACCTGCCTGTCTTCATCAACAAAAAAACCTGCAAAGCCGCTTCATCGCGAATAGGCAATATTCAAGATATTGTAAACTTTGAAAGCGGCATATCCTTTTTAATAAACGGTCTGACAATTCATCCTTTTTCAATATCACATGATGCAGAGGATCCAGTGGGTTTTACTATAAATCGCAACAATACAAAAATCGGGATTGCAACCGACCTCGGGATAGCGACCTCAATGGTTAAAGAGCATCTAAAAGACTGCTCATTATTAATCCTCGAGGCCAATCATGATACAGATATGCTGATAACCGGTCCTTATCCATGGGAATTAAAACAGCGGATTAAGAACAGAACCGGTCACCTTTCCAACGAAGATTCAAAAAATCTTTTAAAGGAGGTGCAACACGACAAGCTTCAGCATGTGATTCTGGCTCATATAAGCGAAATAAATAATACCCCTGAAAAAGCCTTAAATGCTGTAGGGTCGGCGCTGATAAATCGCAATAGCCGGATTAGCGTTGCAACTCAGAATGAGCCAGGAGCTCTTATATATCTTAAGTAATTTTTTTCTTTTTCTATCTCTTCTGTCGTATTAGTTTACCAGCCGCAGAAAGCGGTCGCGGTAGGAATGCCGATCACTCGGCACCCCCATGAATCTTTCATTCACTACACCTTTCCGGTTTTAAGCGGCGCTCTCCGGACATCCCCGATTTGCACACTTCAAGCTTGACACAAATATTGATAGGCGGTTATTATAATAATGTTTGTTTATGAAACTGTCTTTTTTGGAGGATATCTATAATGGAAAAAGGCTTCGTAGATCTTGAAGATCTCCTGAAGAATCCAGAAGTGCGAAGTGTTACCAATAATATAAATCAGGAATTAATTGAAAGAAGAAAGTATGCTCCTCCTGTATGCGAGGTCTTATCCCATCAATATACTGTGTTGCAGGATAATCCTTATTTTAAGTTTTCAATTGACAGGGAAGCAAGCAAGCAAATGCCAGGCATTATAGATAACAAAGTACAAAATATTGTCGGCGTAAATTTCCTGGAAGAATCTGCAAAGCAAGGATATTGCAAAAAACGGAATATCGGAATCGTATTTTCAGGCGGGCCTGCTCCTGGCGGGCATAATGTTATTGCAGGGCTTTTTGATGCCGCAAAAAAGGCTAACCCGGAAAACAAAATATACGGGTTCCTGCTTGGACCGGACGGGATACTTGAAAATGAGGCTATTGAGCTGACGAAAAGTATTGTTGATTCTTACAGAAACCTGGGCGGTTTTACAATGATTAAGACCGGCCGGACAAAAATCGACACAAAAAAGAAGATGGCCCTTACAAAGGAGACATGCGAAAGTCTTGATCTGGATACCATTGTAATAGTGGGGGGTGATGATTCAAACACAAATGCGGCATTTCTGGCTCAGGAGATGTTTGACCACGGCATCCAGGTTATCGGAGTTCCCAAAACAATTGACGGCGACATTCAGGTCAAAGATATAGAGGGTAATGTTTTATGTGCAATATCGTTCGGCTTTCATACCGCTGCCCGGGCTTTTGCCAACGAGATAAGCAACCTGTGCACAGATTGCAGTTCCGATGTCAAATACTGGCATATTTGTAAGGTAATGGGCAGAGTCGCAAGTCATCTGGCTCTTGAAGTCGCTTTGCAGACTCACGCCAACATAACCCTTATCGGTGAGGAGCTTGCCGACTACATAGACAAAAAAAGGCTCGAAAAAGCAAAAAAAGAACAAATCGTGGATTACAGCGCTTACGGAATGACCCTGCGGCATCTTTCCAGGTTTATTTGTGATTGTATCGTAAGAAGAGCCGCTGTTGGAAAAAATTACGGCGTAGTTGTAATACCAGAAGGGATTTTAGAATTTATTGATGAAATACAAGCATTTATAATTAAATTGAATACAATTATCGCTGAATATAACAAAATGCACGATACCGATTTTCACTCGGACTTCCCTCTGCTGAGGGATAAACTTGAGCACCTGCGGAGACTGGCCAGGCGTTCACGTGAGGATAAGTCATTTACTACATGGAATACACGTGATGATGATCTGTTCGATGATATCCCTGAATTTTTCCAGAAAGGGCTTCTTATGGAAAGAGACAGCCACGGCAATTTCCAGTTTTCTCTCGTTGAAACAGACAAGGTCATAATGGAGCTGGTAACAGATTATCTGAATATTCTTAAGGAAAAAGGGATTTATAAGATCGGAATTGAAAGAGCATATTACACAGACATAATAAACAAAGAGGGGCTTGACCCTGATTTTTTCGGACGCGCCATGTTTAGAAACTATGATGGCAACAACATGTTTCTGCTGGTTAAGGAGTCTATAATATCTGTAAAAACCCTTAAAAAGGTGCTGTTAAAGGAAGGGGCTATAAAGGAAAATGAAAATATTCCGGCTTGTGTTGAAAAAATATACAAAAAATCGGCCCCAAAGTTCAAGACCCAGGTCCATTTTTACGGTTATGACGGCAGGGGGAATGATCCGACCAGATTTGACTGTATTTATACATACAACTTAGGACTGACCGTTTTCAGCCTGATCGCAAACGGTTCAACCGGCCAGATGGCGGCAATAAAGAATCTGGAAATGGATTTTTCCAGATGGGAGCCTGTCGGAATTCCGATCGCGCCTCTGATGCGCCTTGAAGAAAGAAAAGGAAAACTGGTCTTAGTGCTTGAAAAAAGCGTGGTTGATGTAAACTCCACGGCATTTAAGGTTGTAAAGGCATTCAGAGAAAAATGGCTGGCCGCAGAACCCGGCGAGGATCATTATAGAAGGCCGGGCCCTATACGTTTTACCGGTAAAAGCGAAGAGGACAGACCCATAACACTTGTATTGAATGCGCTCAGAGACGTTTGAAAGTCTTCAGAAAGCTACGACCCGATTCCTTCCCTCTTGTTTTGCCCAGTACAGCGCCTTATCCGCACATTCGATGAGGGTCTTGGAATCGGCGATTTCCGGATGGGGAAAGCTGGCAACCCCCATGCTGACAGTCACAGTCAAAACCAGATTGTCTGCCTGAAACTTATGCTGCTCCACGGCCTTCCGCAGCCGTTCCGAAATCAGGAAGGCTTCCTTCGATGCCGTATGATACATGAGCAGAACAAACTCCTCTCCTCCATACCTGGCCAACAGATCGCTATCTCGCATTAATTGCCTGATCAAACCGCCAAGTACCTTAAGCACCATATCCCCGGTCTGGTGTCCGTAATTATCATTGAATTTCTTGAAGTGATCTATATCTAACATCACGCACGAAAGGGATTCATGGTAACGGACAGCTCTTTGAAAATCCTTTGAGATCGTCTCTTGAAAATACCGGTGGTTGTGCAAGCCTGTTAAACCATCACGACTGGCCATTTCTTTGAGCTGTCGATTCTTCTCTTTGAGAGTTTCGTGAAGCTCCCTGATCTGCAAGTGGATATTAACTCTGGCCATCAGCTCACCTTCGTCAAAGGGCTTGGTAACGTAGTCCGAGGTTCCCATCTCCAGCCCTCGCACCTTGTCTGCCGGTTCAGACTTTGAGGTGAGCATGATAACAGGTATATCTGATGTGGCAGTCTCTGTCTTGATTCGTTGGCAAACCTGGTATCCATCTATCCCTGGTAGAATCAGATCCAGAAGGATCAAATCAGGATGTTCTGTTGCGGCTGTTTGCAATCCCATCTTTCCATCCTCGGCCAAAAGGACTTGATGGCCCTGCTTGCTCAGGATAGTCTTTGCCACATGCAATATCAGTTTGCTGTCATCGATTATTAGAATTCTGGCCATAGCTTATTAGCTCCGCTTTGTAATTGGTCGACTACTCGACTACTCGACCAATTTCCTACTCAACTACTTAACGTCGGTGAGAAGAATAGCCGGGATATCTTCCGGAGAGGCAACTGCATCCACAATGCCCCGCTCGATGGCCTTTCGAGGCATTCCGAAAACAACACAGCTCGCCTCGTCCTGGGCAATGGTATAAGCTCCTGCCTCTTTCATTGCAGCCAGCCCGTCAACCCCATCATTTCCCATGCCGGTCAATATTATACCCACCGCATTTGGACCGGCGCTTTTCGCAACCGAGTGGAAAAGCACATTTATCGAACGGCCTACATCTATCGAGGGATCTTGTGTCGACGAGGTTTTGTCGAGCCGGATCATATAACCAGTTCCATTCCGGACTACCCGCATATGTTTTCCCCCGGGCGCAATTAAGACTCTGCCCTGATCCACGCAGTCCATGTCACGCGCTTCCCGCACCTCAACAGGAAGGAGACTGTTTAGCTTCTGAGCAAAGGCCCGTGTGTACCATGCAGCCATATGTTGCGCAATCACGATAGCCGGTGGCTGAAAAGAGATACTGCAAAGGAGCTTCTGGATGGCCGGAGGTCCGCCAATGGAGGCCCCGATGGCAATGAGTTTGCGCGAAATTGCATGTAGCGTTTTTCCGATCTTTATCGGCGCCTTACGCCACAAGAAAAGGGGTTTGACCTGTGCCTGCCCCGCAACCCGGATCTTGGCCACTATTTCGTCACGTAATGACGTAAAACCTCTTTCTATGTCCTGAGACGGTTTGGTCACAAAATCGACAGCCCCTGCCTCAAGAGCCTCTATAGTCCGCATGCTGTTCTTGCTTGTATAGGAACTGATCATGACTACCGGAATAGGAGAATAACTCATAAGGCGCTTTAAAAAGGTGATTCCGTTCATACGAGGCATCTCAATATCGAGGGTAATGACATCAGGCTTATCCTTAATGATCAAATCCTTGGCCTCAAAGGGATCAGATGCAACTCCAACTACGTCTATATCCGGTTCTCCGGAAAGAACACGTCTAAGAATCAACTGCACTACAGGAGAGTCATCTACAATGAGCACGCGTATCGGTTTCATATACTAAAATAAAACAACTGAACCTGATGGCTCAGCCCCTCTTTTGTGGAAGACCAGACTCTTATAGGCTTTCTCGTTATCAAGAATTTTCTGATTTTTTTCCACATTAAACCGTTTCAACAAAACTTTTGCCGTGTCTGTAAAAAAGAGGATTTTTCTGCCGCTGTATCCGCCCAGGTCTTCACTTTTGGCAGGTATCCCCTCCAGTTCGAGGAACTTTTTTGCAAAACGGATGTTCGATCCTGTTACATCACCGTCAGATTTTCGGAATTTCAGAACGTTTCCACCACCGAATATCTTGGCCGCAAGGTTCTCTCTCCTTGCGCCATATTTAATGAGTTTTCCGATGAGAAGCTCCATAGCATACATGCCGTATCGTCCCACTTCTGATGTAAGGATTTCATCCGGATGAACCATGCCCGGCAAGAGGTAGTGATTCATTCCCCCGAGCTTTTTTTCAATATCGTAAATACAGGTGGCAATGCACGACCCGAGAACTGTATGAAGAATTTCTCCATTTTTTGAAGCATAATATTCTCCAGAGCTGAGCATAATCATATTTTTTTTATACTTTTGACTGTAAAATCGCTTCACAATCTCATCCCTTTTTACGGACATGGTTCTAACTTTGGCCACTAACACCCCCCTTTAATCCCCCCTCGAGGGGGGGAATAGGGGGGTGTTAAAGTCAATTAATGCCTACAAAACAAAAAATTGACGATTGTCGATTGTTGATTTGTGTCCCGCCTGGCGGGATTCGCTCTGTCTTTTTTGTTATAAAATTAATAGAATACCTTCAATCATCAATCTTCAATCGACAATCATCAATTTTAACTATGATTAGGTATAGTTCACAAATAGCATGCACAGTTGTTATTGGCCGAAGTTAGAACCAGGCGTTTTCTTACGATAGATCGCACTTTCTATTAGGGCAAAGCGATCATCGATCCCCAAAAGCGACTCGGAAAGACCAAGACATAAATATCCCTTTGGTTCAAGAAGGCGGTAGAATTGATCAATAATTTTCTTTTTTGTCGCAGAATCAAAGTATATCATTACATTACGACAAAGAATCAGATCTATTGGCCCTTTAAGCTGGTTTATAGACACCAGAAGATTGAGTCGTCTGAAAATCAATCTCTCTTTCAGACTCTCTTTGATCCGAAAGACCTCCTCGCCCCCTTTGCTCTCCTTGCGAAAGTACTTTGCAAGATAAGCAGGCGGAACCCCGGCAACCTGGTCGCCTCTATATTTCCCTAAGTAAGCAATCTTAAGTGAATAAGTATTTGCGTCAGTAGCCAGGATCTTGATGTCCCAGGATATATCCACGTTGTCCATTTCATAAACAAGCATAACCAGGCTGTAAGGTTCCTGGCCGGTGGAACACCCGGAAGACCATATTCGAATGCGCTTTTTTTCTATTTTTCGCCGAACTATTTCCGGAAGAAAGCGCTCGCGCAAAATCTCAAACTGCTTCTCACCTCTGAAAAAGCCGGTCTGGTCGATGGTAACGATGTTGATCAGATGCCGCAGCTCTCTCGCCCCCTCGGGTTTAAGGAGATAGCGATAGTAATCAAAATAAGACGAAAGGTCCAGATCCTGCAACCGGCGAGACAGCTTCAGACCAAGCATCTTTCTTTTCCCCTGCCGGATGGAGATCCCCAGCTTCCTCTTCACAAGGCTGCGGAACAGATCAAAATCTTTTTCGGATATTTCCGAGAGTATCCTATGCTGCATCTACGAGTTCGAGTTCTTCAGGACTCAGCAGACGGTCTATGTCCAGGAGAATTATCATTTCGTCTTGCTTTTTCCCGACTCCCTTCAAGTACTCCCGCCGGAGGTTCGATGGAAGGTTCCCTGTTGTTTGAAACTCTTCCGGGAGGATTTCCAGCACATCCGAAATTTCGTCAACTATGACGCCCATAATCCGCCCGGCGATTTCAACAACAATGATCACATGAAACTTTGTATATTCCTTTGCAGGAAGATTGAATTTTTCACGCAGATCAAAGACAGGAATGACAGCGCCGCGCAAGTTGATGATCCCCCTGACAAACTTTTCCACTTGCGGCAGAGAAGTGATCTTCCGGTAGCTTAAAACCTCTTTTATTTTGAATATTTCAATCCCGAAAATCTGCTGGTTTATTGAAAAGACAACGTATTGGGTTCCGGCCATCAGAATTCCTCGAATCCTCCTTCAAACTCTTTTTCTAACAAATCTTCGTTCAGATCATCCACAGGTGGTTTGGTCAGCAGATCCTTATGCAGCGGGGTGGAAAGAGCTTCAGACTTCCGGCGATTCTTGCGAGCCGGCAGCGGGTCTTTTTCAATTTTCAGATCCTCTTCCTTTTGCTCATCTTTGTCCCCAAGGATAAACACCCCGGATATATGATGAAGCTGCCGTGCCTTTTCCATGAGTTTCTGGGTCTCCTGCGAAATCTCTTCCACAAAATAGGCGTTCTTTTCGTTCACAGCGGTCATCTCCTGGGTTCCCTGGCTAATCTGTTCGATTCCCTTCGAGCTTTCCTCATTCCCCAGGCTGGTCTCTCCCAATGCATCTGAGACCTG
The DNA here is from genome assembly GCA_028571455.1 of Desulfobacteraceae bacterium. Classification (GTDB taxonomy): domain Bacteria; phylum Desulfobacterota; class Desulfobacteria; order Desulfobacterales; family ETH-SRB1; genus Desulfaltia. The sequence continues at coordinate 9,760 of JAPVVG010000228.1, forward strand.
CTTCGATGTTTGCACGATCTTGGTAAAAGACCCTTTCAGTTTGTCCACCCAGTGCCCGGTTGCGGTCACCTTGCTCATAATCTCCCGGACCAGCGTTTGAATGTCCTTTGATGCAGCCCCGCTCCTTTTCGCAAGATTCCGTATCTCGGTGGCTACAACCGCAAATCCACGCCCTTGTTCTCCTGCACGAGCAGCCTCAACAGCCGCATTGATGGACAACAGATTAGTCTGGAATGTAATTTCATTGATCAGTTCCACCATCTCGACGATTTTCTGGCTTGCAGTTGACATCTCAACCATTGCATGAGATGTCTTTTCAACCTCTTCTACCCCCTCCTGGGCCACTTCCACAGCATCTTTGGAAAGGGAATCCGCATTGCGGGTATTTGTCAGATTTTCAGTTGTGTTTAAGACCAGTTGTTCCAGAGTGGCGCTTACCTCCTCCATGGATGATGCCTGCTGCTGGGTCCGCTGGGAGAGACTCTGATTTCCCTCAGAGATATGCGCAACTCCCCTGATTACCGGAACAATCTGATTCTTGACCTGGACGATCAAGTTCACTATACTGTCGAGCGTCTCATTGATCCTTTTGGTCATCACATCCATGGCATCTTCTGTTCCGGAGAGAGTTCCACGCATGGTAAAATCGCCCTTTGCCACCTGCTTGAGTATCCTGGAAAGATCCTCTACCTTCTTCTCCAGCTCCTGTTTGGCTTTGCCCTCCTTAAGATATGCCTCCTGAAGACTCTTTTCCGCTTTTACTTCGGAAGTCAGATCGCGGATGATCGCAAACGCGCCCAGGACCTTTCCCGAAGAATCCTTTAGAATGGAAGAAATGGACATCGCCGGGATCTCATTCCCCTTCCGATCTGTCAGAGTCATACGTTTGCCTTCCGCAATCTCGCCGGTATCCAGGGCCTTCTTTATAGGACAGTCCTTATCACAGGCAGAGCTATGAAACACTTCATGACATGGCCTTCCTATAGCCTCATCAGGTGACAGGCCGGACATGCGCGCCGCATTTTCGTTGATAAAGGTCACATTCATCTCCGGATCAACCATTAAAAACGGATCGATGATCCCAAGTTTTAAGCTGTTGGCGTATTCCATCCGGTCGCGTATCCCCTTGACCATCTGATTGAAGTTGCGAGACAGGCTTCCGATCGAGTCTCGATTATCATCATCAATAGCTTCCACCGTGACATCTCCGGCAGCCACCAGGCTGGTTTGTTCTTTCAGCAGTTGAATTCGTCGCGAAACAAGCCTGGAAAAGAAGAAATTGATGAAGACCACCAGTCCTATGAGCGCGGCCGCAAAATAGATAATAAGCCTGTTTCTTGTGTGATTGATGGCAGCAAACACCTTCTTGACAGGCTGCTTGATGACCATTGCGCCAAGGACCTTTCTGCTGGATCCATGACAGTGGTGGCAGGATGATTCATTAAGAATCGGTTTAATGGTTACCAGGAAAGGATCTTTGTTCTCCATCTCGGGAAATGATATTCCCGGGGCTTTGCCGGTTTCCAGCGCTTCGGACAAAGCCTTGCGCGACTCGCTTCCCTGAAGATATTTTTCTATGCTGCTGCCAATGCGTTCCTTTTCCGACGTATAGGCTATCTTGTGGTAAAAGTCTAAAATGTAGACCTGAACACCATCCATGTGCTCTTTTACGTCCTTCATCTGCTCCTTCACTGTTTTTTCGTCCCCCACTGACATGGGAAACCTGATGGCGCTGTAAATGTTGTCCAGCATGTGATCTGAAAACTCCGATGCCTGGTTCATGGCGGTCTTTTTGTGAATTACAAGGCTTTGATAGAGACTGGGCCCCATAAAAACAGACACAGCCACGATAGTTGCAGCTAATATCTTGGTTCGCATCTTCATGTTTTTTAAAAGCTCATGAATCGGATTTCTCATTGATCTCACCTCCAGTTTAATGGGAACCGGCATAACTTAGTGTCTGTCCGAAAAATAGCCAAAATTGTCATTTCGAGCGAAGCGAGAAATCTTATGTATTGAAAATACGTGCGTTAAAAGATTTCTCGCTCCGATCGAAATGACATAAAAGAGGGTTTTCGGACAGACACTAAATTATCGGTTTGTAACGAAAGGCCCCTACCCTGTCCTCGGTATGGCATCTCTGGCAAATGTCTATGGTCACCTACTTATGATTCGAACCGGATCCTGTGTATCGATATGGAGTTTGCCAGCAAAATGCCGTGCCATTTATTTGTTTTCATACTTCACCCCGGGCAATGAATGTTTAAAATAAATTTCCTCGAGCCCAAGCAGGTCGAGAACAATAGCCGTAGAACCATCTCCCATGATAGCGGCGCCTCCTACTCCTATGACGCTCTTATAGTTTGATTCAATGCTCTTGACTACCACCTGATAGGGATCGAGCACCTCGTCAATGAGGATCCCGAACTTTTGTCTTCCGGTATCGAGAAAGACCACGGTCGTCCCCGTGCGGTCGTTCTCCGGCGCAATCGTCCCGTAAACACGGTATAAACTCATAAGGGGAAGATACTCTCCCCTGAACCGGTAAACTTTCTCATCTGCGCCAAAGGTCCGCATACGTCCTGCCTCAAACTTTTCTACTCCCATTATCCCCCAGAGGGGCACCAGATAGGATACATCCTGATCCTGTACATGCAGGGTCTCGGTGAGGGCAAATGTCAGAGGAATAATTAGAGTGACTACGGTTCCCTTTCCCTTTTTCGTCTTGATCCGTACGAACCCTCCGATCCGTTCCACCTGTGTCTTAACGACATCCATGCCAACCCCTCTTCCGGAGACTTCGGTCACACCGGATGCCGTAGAAAAACCCGGGTGGCAAATAATCTCCATAAGAGTGTCGTTGTCGAGCTCTCCACCTGCTTTATCGAGACCCATTTCCAGAGCACGTCGATGTATTTTTTCTATATCAAGACCGCGGCCATCGTCAGAAATTTGTATGAATATCTTCCCGCCCTTCTGGTAGGCCTTAAACTCGATTATTCCTTCCGCGGGTTTCTTTGCCGCCACTCGCTCTTCAGGTAATTCTATACCGTGATCTACACAGTTTCGAACCAGATGCTTTAATGGATCCGCAATATATTCGATTACCTCTTTGTCCAGTTCCGTATCAACGCCTGATAGAATGACCTTTATCTGCTTTTTTTGATCATAGGCCGCATCCCTAACAATCCGCTGAAACCGGCGGAAAGTTCCTTTTAGAGAAAACATCCGGACGCCAGCTACCCGCTCCTGGAATTCACGGTTCACCTTGAGCAGGTTTTCAATCTCTTGTCCGATTTCATCCCTGGAAAGAGACCCTTCCCTGATAAAAAGACTCTGCAGTCTGGAAAGATTGATCCCGATTTCCTCGGCAAGATTGACCAGATGGTCTATCTTTTCCACATCTACCCGCAGGCTTGTCTTTCTATAGGTAAAGCGGCTTTCTTGCTGCAGAGAAATTACCTTCTGAATCGCTTCTTTATCAATTTTTCCTTCGTCTATCAGAATTTCTCCCAGCTTCTTCTGCTTGCCAAGAGCGCTTTTTAAATCTCCTCTGGAGATGCCCCCTCTTTCGACAAGCGCTTCACCCAGAGGCACCTCTCCTAATTGAAGATCGACTCCTTCCCTGTAGCGGTCGGTTATCTCCTCAATTACGATCTTATTTTCATCTCTGACAAACATGAAGACATCTTCGACTTCCCGAATAGATGCGGTGGTCTTCAGAATGACCCGCCATGAGAAGTAAAGTTCATAAAAATCCATCTCTTTATAGCCAGGAAGTTCGGAAGTGTCCGCCGCCACTTCCACACATTCTCCTATCTCTGTTAGATTCAGCAGTAGAAGAAGCGGATCATGGCCAAAATTGAAGAGGTCCTTTCTAAATCTAAGATCAATATGATAATAATGCCAACCCTCGTCCTTAGCAGAATCAGGGACTGGTTCCGGACCAGCTTCCTCTTTCCCGGAAACCCCCTCAATGCCTAAAAAACGGTTCAACCGGGCCTTGCGAGCATCTAAAGCGTCAGGATCAACATCCTCACCACCAGCGCATTTGTCCACCATGGCGCGGATAAAATCGACATCCTCTAAAAGAAAGGAGATAAGTGGTCTGGTCACAGAAAGTTGATTATTCCTGATCCGGTCCAGAAGGTTTTCGATAAGGTGAACGTATTTGGAAAGAGCATTAAACCCCACCATGGCAGAACCACTCTTTAAGGTGTGAATTGCCCTAAAAAGTTCTTCCAGGTCAGACCCGGGTCCGGGAGCGGTCTCCAGACGCAGCAGGCTTTCTTCTGATTTTTTGAGCAGATCCTCTGTTTCAGCAAAAAAGATCTGCAGGATCTCTTCACGTTCGTTCATTTAGTCCACACCAGTTTTTTTATTGCCCACAAAAATTTCTCAGGACGGAAAGGCTTCACCAGCCAGCCGGAGGCCCCGGCAGCTCTTCCCTTTTCTATCATCGATTTTTCCGATTCCGTGGTAAGAACAAGAATAGGAAGAAAGCGGAAGTCGCCTTTCTTGACTTTTTTTATGAAAGCAATGCCGTCCATTCGAGGCATGTTGATGTCGGTGACAATCAGGGAAGGAATCTGCCCCTCTTCCTTCATCTTTGACAGCTTTTCAAGGGCATCTTTTCCGTCCTTAGCCTCAGTCACCTTGTATCCGGCATTACGAAGGCAAAAGGAAACCGACGACCGAAAGGTAGGAGAATCATCTACAACCATGACAAGCTTTTCCATGTTCCTCTACTTTTGGATGATTGGTTAAACACCTCATTCTTAATCAACGAATCAACGAATTTTTAAGATCGCTTATTTCCAGAATCTTTTCCAGTTCAGGAGACAATTCCAGCAACCTCCATTCAGTCTCAGGTTTCAGCGACCTCCTGAAAGCGATAAGGAGCTGCAGCGACGCAGTGTCTGCAAATGTTACCCCTGCCATACAAATGGAAATTTTTTTTGCATGAGCAAAAGAAGTATCAAGAAACTTCTTCAGATACTCAATGCCATGTATGGTCAACTCTCCTTTAAACCGGAAAACACCTTCAGCATCCTGGCTTACGCTAAACTGCAGCATCCCCATTTTTTAGCGACCTTTTTTCAGAATTCTTTAAACACCCAAAATATAAGAACAAAATGAAAATATCAAGATTCTTCGTAATAATTCTGCCACAGGCACAAAGACACAAAAAATATAACTCAAGTTTCGCGCCCTTAATTTCTATCAATGTCAAGGCGGTAATGGGCTGAATTCATACAGTGTCTCAAGCACTGTCCCAAGTTTGTATATTGGTGCCGTTTTCGAAGTTACAGGCATGGTGTTTTGCTTTAAATTTATTTCGGCAATTATTGTTTAAAGCTTTAGATAAATAAAAAGGGGGGCGAAACTTGAGATTATAATAACCTTCCTCAAGTTTCGTACCATTAATTTCTATTAATATAGTGATTGACTACTCAACCATCTACACATTCCTGGCCGGAGACATTAAAAACCATATACCTGCGATAATAAAAAAAACTCCTGTTCCGATTTTGATATAATTATACGGAATAAACCGGCTGAATGTCGCGCCAAACATGACAGCGATAAGCGAGGTTATTACAAGGGCGCAGGCAGATCCCAAAAATACGGAAATTTTTGAATCATTGTCCGCAGAAAGGCAAAAAGTGGCAAACTGTGTTTTATCCCCCAACTCCGCCAAAAATACCAGCCCAAATGTTGTAAGCATAAGCTTTAAATCCATCAGCTACCTCATTTTAACAAATCCATTGCTTTCTCAACAATATTCTTGGTCGTAAACCCGAACCGTTCCATAACAAGCTCGCCGGGCGCTGAAACTCCAAAGCCGGTTATGCCGATTATTGCGCCCCTGTTTCCAACATATTGTTCCCATCCCATTGGAATGCCTGCTTCAACGGCAATGCGCTTTTTCACATCCGGCAAAAGGACTTTATTCTTATACTCCTGTGATTTTTTTTCAAAAAGTTCCCAGCTCGGCATATTTACCACTCTGACCTGAACACCCTTTACAACAAGACTATTGGCTGCTTGCAGCGCTATATGCACCTCCGACCCTGAGGCTATCAGGATAATATCGGGTCTGCCGTCAGAATCGGACAGGATATAAGCGCCATTTGCAAGCCCCTCTGCCGAACCATATTTTGCTCTGTCTAAAACAGGAAGCTTCTGGCGGCTCAGGATCAGGGCCACAGGACCATCAGCACTCTTCATTGCGATACGCCACGCCTGGGCTGTTTCCACGGCATCCGCGGGTCTGATTAAAGTCAGCCCGGGGATAGCCCTTAAACCGGCTATATGCTCAACCGGCTGGTGCGTTGGACCATCTTCGCCAACCGCAATACTGTCATGTGTAAAAATGTATATTACAGGCAACCTCATCATACATGCAAGGCGTATTGACGGACGCATATAATCCGCAAACACAAGGAATGTGCCTCCATAGGGCCTCAAGCCCTTATGAATTGCCATGCCGGACAGAATTGCCCCCATGGCATGCTCCCTGACGCCAAAACGGATATTCCTGCCGTCATACATATTTTTTTGAAAATCATGGGAAGATTCAATAATTGTCTTGTTTGAAGGAGCAAGATCAGCGGATCCCCCGATAAGAGAAGAAACTTTCTCTGCAATAGCATTGAGCGCCTTGCCGGATGCTGCCCGCGTTGCAATCGAACCTTCGAAATCCGGCAGTTCCGCATCCCATCCATCCTTTAATGTGCCGCTTGCAGCATCTGTCCATCTTTCTGCAAGATCGGGGTATTTATCCCTGTAAATCTCGAATCTTTCCCGCCATTTTGATTCCGCTTCCTTTCCCCTAACAGCATATTTTTTGAATATATCAAGAACCTGCTCAGGCACGTAAAATGTATCTGCTTCAGGGAAGCCTAACCTTTGCTTTGCAAGTCGAACCTCCTCTTCACCAAGGGGAGATCCATGAGCATCGGCCGAGTCCTGCTTGTTTGGGCTGCCAAATGCAATATGTGTGCGCAGCATAATCAAGGAGGGTTTATCTGTTTCCTCATTTGCCGCAATGATAGCATTATAAATTGCATCCAGATCATTTCCGTCATCAACCTGCTGCACATGCCAGTTATATGCCTTGAACCTTTGCGCAACATCCTCTGTAAAGCTTATGTCTGTGCCCCCTTCGATAGAAATTTTGTTATCATCATAAATGCAGATCAACCTGGAAAGACCAAGGTGGCCGGCAAGGGATGCGGCTTCAGATGTGATCCCCTCCATCATGTCCCCGTCGCCGCACATTACAAATGTATGATGGTCCACAATCTCGCAATCAGTGCGGTTATATGTTGCCGCAAGGTGCCGTTCAGCCATTGCCATGCCAACTGCATTGGCAAAACCCTGCCCTAATGGGCCGGTTGTTGTTTCCACGCCAGGGGTATGCCCGAATTCAGGATGTCCCGGGGTTTTGCTGCCCCATTGCCTGAAATTTTTTATATCATCCAGGCTTAAATCATAACCTGAAAGATATAGCAGGCTGTAAAGAAGCATTGATGCATGGCCTCCGGAAAGCACAAACCGGTCCCTGTCCAGCCAGTCCGGATTGTCTGGATTGTGTTTTAAAATCCGGGTCCACAGCACATATCCTGCTGCCGCAAGCCCCATTGGCGCGCCAGGATGCCCGGAGTTGGCCTTTTGAATAGCGTCCATAGAAAGAGCGCGGATCGTATTTACGCAAAGTTCGTCTGCTTCAGACCAATTTTCCAGCATACCTGCTTTGTTCATCTATTTTTTCTCCTTATATTAATCAGGTGTCAGGTGTTAGATGCCTAATATAACAAACACTTACCTTATCTTAACACTTAACACTTAACACTTATTTAATTTTATATGCAAGGATTTTGATAATACAAATCTGGATGGAGGGAAACAAGCCGGATAAACTCGTCTTTGTTAACTTATTGCATTTGCTAAAATATTAGTATATGCACGACGAAAAGATGAGCAGTGGTAGAAAAAAATAAAAAGGAGAGTTAAAAAATCATTATTTTTGATCTGGTTTTATTTGCTGCAGGATCGCTGATTCTCTATTACGGAGCTGAATGGCTTGTAAAAGGGGCTTCGAGTTTTGCTCGAAGCGCTGGTTTAAGTCCGCTTGTTATAGGCCTGACAATTGTGGCCTTTGGCACCTCGGCTCCTGAATTTGTTGTAAGTATTGTTTCCTCCATTCAAAATAAGAGCATGATCGCCATGGGAAACGTTGTGGGAAGCAATATCTGCAATATTGCCTTTGTTCTTGGGCTTACATCTGTTTTCCGGCCCTTATCATGTCACAGATCGGTCATCAAGAGGGACATACCGATCATGCTCAGCATCTCCGTATATCTGCTGCTTATCTCTCTTGATTCAAAACTCAGCAGGTTTGATGGGGCTACTCTGTTTAGCGGAATAATCCTTTATATATGCTTTAATTATTATGTTGCCGTCAAGAAATCTAAAAATATATCCAGTGTAAACAGTGTAACTTCCAAATCTGCCACAAATAGGATGGAATATATTTCCAGGCCGGGCCAGATTGTCCGGATCGTGGCTGGAATAGCCGGCGTGGTTGCGGGAGCAGAGCTGCTTGTCAATTCTGCGGTTAGCATTATGCATGTATTTGGCGTAAGCGAAAAGTTTATTGGACTTACAGTTGTAGCATTCGGGACTTCTTTGCCGGAACTTGCCACTTCCCTTGTAGCAGCAATAAAAAAAGAGATGGATATCAGCATCGGCAACCTGGTGGGAAGTAATGTTTTCAACATACTCGGGGTGCTTGGGGCAGCCTCTCTGATAAGGCCGATTTCAATCCCGGGAGGGTTTATTGAAAGCGGTTTATTAATCGATTATCTGGCTATGATTCTGATCAGCCTTTTGCCGTGGCTGATGATGAAAAAAACCTTTTCTACCAGGCGAAAGGATGGCATTATTCTCTTGTCCTGCTATATGGGATATCTGGCCTATCTGGCTTCTTCCCTGCTTTAGCTCAGGAAACTTTATAAGGATTTACAAGAAGAACCGGCACAGGAGATGCCTTTGCTACACGTTCCGCAACAGAACCGAAAACGACCTTTTCCAGACCCTTCCTGCCGTGAGTTCCCAGGATAAGCAAGTCAATGCCCTTAGATCCGGTATATTTTAAAATTTCTTCCGAGATATCTCCTGGCACCACTTCTGCTTTGGTTTCCGGAAAATCGGAAAAATATTCTTCTGTAAATTCTTTAAGCCGTTTCTTCGCTCCTTCCACTATCTCATCTTCAAACTTGCTTATAGAAGGGTGAGGAACGTAAATGCCGGAGAAATATTGAAAAACACGGGCCACAAATAAAAGATGAATTTCTGCGCCAAATTTTTCCGCCATTGTTGTCACGTAGGGGACTAATTTGGGCGACGATTCCGATAAATCAACAGGAAACAAAATTTTTTTAAATTCCTTCATTTCAAACCTCCTTATTCCTTCATTTTTTGGTTTTAAATCTGGTTTTTATCTCTGCTTGAGAGTCCAAAGTTCATTTCAATTTATAAAATGGTCGGTAAAATGTCAACGACTTTATTATCTGTATTGAGCAGGACATGTATCAGTGGAACAGGAAATGCTTACAACCTTCTCCAGAACAATGGCTGTGCGTGTAGGGAGATATAAACTGATCAGATGCCGCTTTTTGCTATCTGAAACATCAATGGATGTCTCATGGTATTGATCCGGAAGCAACCGTCCGTGGCCGCCATATCTCTCGGCATCGCTGTCAAAGACCATACGGTATTTTCCCGGCAGTATCTTAAATCGATAGTCCACATAAGATTCGGATGCATGGAAATTGAACACGAACAATAGCCCTGCTCGTTTAAAAGCTATTACTTTATCACCGAAATGTTCAAACAAAAGAACCGGTCCTGGAATCTCTAAAAGCCGGTAATGTTGTGCCAAAGAGATCATGTCGCGGTCAAAACGGGCAAGAAGATGATACTTCAGATTTGTGTCATTAACAAGGTGCCATTGCCGACACGCATAGCGATATGACCATGAGTTCTCTTTGCGTGGAAAATCGATCCATTCAGGATGACCGAATTCATTGCCCATAAAGTTAAGATAACCGCTCCCAGCAGTGGCAACGGTTATTAGACGAATGAGCTTGTGCAGAGCCATGCCCCTGTCCACCCTGATATTTCTGTCATGAATACTCATACGATCGTACATGTCTGAACCAATAAGCCTGAATATAAGGGTCTGGTCCCCCACAAGAGCCTGGTCGTGGGATTCCGCATAGCTGATAGTTTTTTCATCCTCTCTCCGGTTGGTCAGCTCATGCCAGAGATTCCCCATATCCCAGGTTTCATCCATTGTATCCTTGATCAGCCGTATCCAGTAATCAGGAATCCCCATTGCAAACCTGTAGTCAAAACCGACTCCACCCGCTGAAAGCGGTGCAGCCAGGCCAGGCATGCCGCTTATATCTTCCGCAATTGTAATTGCATCAGGACGAACATCATGAATGAGCTGGTTGGCAAGAACAAGATAAACCAGGGCTTCCTCGTCAACGCTGTCGTCAAAATAGTCCGCATACGAAGTAAAGGCCTTGCCCATGCCGTGGTGAAAATAAAGCATACTGGTTATTCCGTCAAAACGAAATCCGTCAACACGGTATTCGTCAAGCCAGAATTTACAGTTGGAAAGGAGAAAATGAAGAACCTGGGGCTTTCCAAAGTCAAAACACCTGGAATCCCAGGCTTTGTGATAACCGCGTGGCCCTTCATGAAAATACTGGTATCGGGTGCCGTCAAAAAGGCTGAGCCCTTCAACCTCATTTGAAACCGCATGGGAATGGATAATGTCGATGATGACCGAAATACCCGCGGCGTGTGCGCTGTCGATAAGCTCCTTTAGCTCCTCCGGCGTCCCGAACCTGGACGAAGCGGCAAAAAAGCTTGAAACATGGTAACCAAAGGACGCGTAGTAAGGATGTTCGGGGACTGCCATTAACTGCAACGTATTATAACCAGCCGCTGCTATCCTTGGAATAATGCGTGTTGTAAATTCATTGTAAGAACCGACCTTTTCCTCTTCCTGGGCCATGCCCACATGGGCTTCGTAAATAAACAGAGGCATTTGCGCAGGCTGAAAATCGTTGCATTTCCACTGATATGGTGAAGAAGGCAGCCAGACCTGGGCATTAAAAATCAATGTTTCCGCATCCTGAACCACCCGCCTTGCATACGCAGGTATCCGATCCCCCTCTCCGCCGGGCCAGTGCAGGCGAAGCCTGTAAAGATCGCCATGTTTAAGAGCTTCCTGAGACAGCCGTATTTCCCACACACCGTCGCCAGCAACAGAGTCAAGAGCAAACTTCTTTCTCTCCTGCCAGTCAGTCATCTCTCCGACAAGATAAATTGCGCTTGCATTTGGCGCCCATTCCCGAAAAATCCATTGATTATCCTTGAAATGAAGACCAAAATATTCATGGCCCAAGGCAAATTCGCTCAGACTCATCCTGCCCCTGGTGAGCCTGTTTTCCGTCTCGTGAACGCGCGCCATCCGCTTTCTAAGAACCTCTTCATACGGCCTAAGCCATGGATCACTCTTCAAAAGACTTTGCAAAAGATCATCTGTTCCGCAAAAGTCAGATTCATTGTCAATTGTCACGCATTCGCTCCGCAATTAGTAGTCAACTAATTCCCCATCCACAGATTACGCAGATTATCGCAGATTATCAAAAACAGCCGCCACCTAGGACGGCCCTACCATCATTCCCCGTTCCACGTTCCCCCACTCGACTACTCGACCACTCGACTATTTTCCTACTCGACCACTCGACTATTTTCCTACTCGACCACTCGACTACTCAACCACTCAACTAAACCAGGGGACGCTGCAGCATCTTTTCATACAGATCTATATACTGACGGGCAGTGACTGCATGGTTGAAGGTGGCAAGGCTCTGGTTCATAATCCGTTCTATCTGAAGCTCTTTTATTTCCAGGGGTAATTTATAAAAATGCATGGCCTGTTCAATTGCCCAGAACAGCCCTCTTGAATCAAACATATTAAAAAGAAAGCCGTTGCCCCTGTTACTCTCAACATCCATGTGCACAATCGTATCATGGATTCCCCCTGTATCATGAGCTACCGGAAGCGTCCCGTAAATCGGGCCTATCATCTGGGGAAGGCCGCATGGCTCAAAAAGTGAAGGCATAAGCACAAAATCAGACGCCCCATAGGCAAGACGTGACAGGCGCTCATCAAAGTCGCATATCGCAACCCTGTTATACAGATTATGATATCTTACAATATCTTGAAAATGTCTCTTAAACTCACCACTAGCCACAAAAACAATCTCCAGGTTCTGGTCCCAGTAGCGGGAAACGACCTCATAAAGGATTTTAGCTAACAACTGACAACCCTTTTGAATCATATCAAGACGGGAAGGCCAGAAAAACAGGGGCGCGCTGTCATCCTGAATAAGCCCTAATGCCCGCTGTATAAAAAGCTTGTTGTTTTGTTTGCCTTCAACATGATTCTCAGGGCCGTATTGAAAGTTAATATCCCTGTCAATAAAAGGATTAAAGGAAGGATCAGGGGCATTGAGTATTCCTGCGGCACATCCGGCATCCCATTTGTTGGCCAGCTCCTGTTTTAATGGTTGTTCAACAAAATCGTGCCTCCCTTCCACCAGTTCCGTCATGAAGGTCGGACTTACTGTATTGACGAAGTGAGCGGCAAAAACCCCGCTAACCAGAAAATCAACAGGGTTCGATTCCCTGGTTTCCTCATACTCACATGCCATATTCTCGTAATAAAGATTTTGCCAGAAGTATGCCGCATCTATACCTCTGTCTTCAATATAGGAGAGGGGACTCTTGACAGTATGAATATTATGGAGTGTAAAGAGGCAGGGAATATTAAGCTGTCTTGCCATTGCCGGAATAAGGCCAGTCATCCAGTCGTTGCAATGAATCAGATCAGGCCGCACACGGGGAACAATATTGTTGATAACCTCCCGTTGAAAGGCAAGGGCTATCTTTATGTTTTCACATCCATAATTCGAGTAAACACGATGCAGATAATAAAAGGCTCTGTCTTCCGCAAGATGCACCCTTTCTTCCGGCATACTGCTCTGAAACGTGTTTCTTTCCTGCATCAACAGGGGCCACAGGGGTCCAATGTTGTCGCCGAAAATGGCGCGATAATCAGGAAGCGCAACATGAACATCAGCGCCCTGTTCAAACAGGGCGCTGATTAAGGCTGCTGAAACATCGGCCAGTCCTCCTGCCTTGGCAGTGAAATAATTTGCAAGGTTTCCCATGTCATTGGGCAGATAGGTGACTTCCGGGGTTACTATAAGAACGCGGGGATTTTGGGATGAATGTATCATGTTCACGCCTGCGTAATAAGACCGGGTGTAAATTTTATCCAGTCATCTGCCCTTGGTTCCACCCTGGCAGTGAAACCATACCGGCCTGAATCGCTGCAGGTTATTGTGCATTCATACAGATAACGTCCCTCTCCAAGCTCTTTGCATACGGTCATATGTTCAGTCCTGGCATCTCCTAAGGCGCCCATGGATTTTATATGCCCGTAACAAAACAGCACTTCCACTTCATCAGGACTGAGTTCTTCAAGATAAACCTCAGATGTTGCACGAAACGTTTCTCCAACCCGAAAAGGGCCCTCTGAATCTCTAACAGGCTTGCTAATACTTACATTATTCCAGAGGTCGCGAAATCGTTTGTGCTTGACAGCCTGATTCCTTGCTTCCTCAGCATTATGCGCGATCAGCTCATCAAACCGCTTTGCAGCCGGAATATAAAAGCGTTTTTCATATTCACCAACCATGCGCATGCTGCAATAATCCTGCATCCCCATTTTCATGGATTCCTTCATCATTTTAACCCATCCGGCTGGTGTATTTCCGCCATTTCTTTCATAAAAACAGGGGATTACATCGTTTTCCAGAATATTATAAAGAGCCTGGCTCTCTACAATATCCTGATAAGAACTGTCTGAGTACTCTTCACCGCTGCCGATACACCAGCCTCTTTCTTTGGAGTATCCTTCGCACCACCATCCGTCAAGAATACTTACATTTAACACACCATTCACAGCCGCCTTCATGCCGGAGGTGCCGCATGCCTCAAAGGGTCTCCTGGGAGTATTCAACCATACATCGGCTCCCTGCACGAGATGTCGCGCCATATTCATATCGTAATCCTCTAAAAACACAATCCGATGACTCATATTCGGCCTGCCCGTAAACCGGACAATCCGCTGTATTAATTGCTTCCCCTCATTATCTTTTGGGTGCGCCTTTCCCGCAAATATAATCTGAACCGGATATTCTTTGGAATTAAGGATCGCCTCTAATCGTTCAGGATCCTGCAGCAGGAGATAAGCTCGTTTGTAAGTTGTAAAACGCCGGGCAAAGACAATAGTCAGTGCGTCCTGATCCAGAACAGACTCGGCCTGTTTCATTATCGCCTTTGGCGCATTGCGTCGCCCATACTGTTTTACCATCAAATCCCGAACATTCCGGACAAGATCGGAACGGCTCATTTCATGGGCGCGCCAGAGTTCATCGTCGAATATCTCGCCGATTCGTTTGATATTTTCAGGTTTCCGGGAACTCATGTGCCAATCCGGCCCCAGGTAACATTCAAAAAGCAGCGCTATCTCCCGGGAAATAAAAGATGATACATGTATCCCATTTGTTATATGGGTGATGGGAACCTCATCTTCGGGTCTGTTCGGCCATACATGGGACCACATTTTTCGCGCCACCTTCCCGTGCAACCTGCTGACTCCGTTGCAGTGCTGGGACAAGTGCAACCCTAAAATAAACATGGAAAAAGGACGTTCAGGATCCGATTCCCCTGATTCAACTGACTGGCCCCATGATAGCATTTCCTTTTCCGTGACCCCAAGATATTTTTGCATAGGCCGGAGATAAGGCATTACAAGGTCAGCGGGGAATTCATCATAACCCGCGGCCACAGGTGTGTGTGTTGTAAAGATATTGGTCCTCGGAACAATCTCTAAAGCTGTCTCAAGATCCACACTGTATGCCGAGATTATCTGCGCAAGCCGTTCCAGGGCGGCAAATGCGCAATGCCCTTCGTTCATATGACAGACCTTTGGACAAAGCCCCATAGCTGCAAGAGCGCGCATACCGCCGATTCCAAGCATTGCCTCTTGCGCCAGCCTTATTTTTGGGCCTCCGGCATAAAGACTTGATGTAATATCTCGACCTTTTGGTGAATTCTCAATCAGATCGGTATCAAGCAAATAAAGCGGGATACGTCCGATATCGACTTTCCAGACTTCAGCCTGTATTTCTCCCTCAGGGCCTGCAACAGAAACGCGCACCTCTTTCCCTGAATGATCCTTTACTCTTTCCAGAGGAAGATTATAAAGATTGGTTTCCGGATACTCCTCCTGCTGCCATCCCTCCTTATCGAGGAACTGGCGAAAGTATCCATGGTGGTATAAAAGCCCAACCCCTACTATTGGAAGAGACATATGGGAAGCCGCCTTTAGATGATCGCCGGCTAATATTCCGAGCCCTCCCGCAAACAATGGAAGACTTTCGTGAATTCCAAACTCCATGGAACAATAGGCGATCACACCTTCCTGCCCGTATGGAGACCTGGATCTGTCAACAGGCGCTAAGATACGCTTTTCAAAACGATCTTTTACTCGCTGTATATGCGCAAGAAAACTGTCGTCATTTGCCAGTTCATCAAGCCGTTTTTGAGAAATCAATGTTGAAAAAATAATGGGATTTCGCCCTGACTCCTCCCAGAGTTC
>JAPVVG010000229.1 GCA_028571455.1 Desulfobacteraceae bacterium
GTTGGCAAGAGTCACAAGGTCAATAGGTTAGCTCTATGAAAAGCGGACAATCATTGCTGAAAAGATCAGGTTATGAGACGACCTGTAAAAATCCTCGGCAGATAGGATAACAACAACATCGAGAAATGCGTTGTTATCTATCAGAATTGCGCTGAGTATCGATTCTTCTGCCTCAAGATTCTGTGGAGGAACTTTATAAAGAGAAGGATTTTTTTCGCTTTGAAAGCGTGTATTAGCCATTTGCCTATCTGCATTATTGGAATTTAGGAATTTAGGAATTTAGGAATTCCGAATTGAAGGTATTCTACTGATTTTAATTCCTTAATCCCTCAATCCCTCAATCCCTTAATTTATTCAGCCACTATTTCAACCGTTATCTCAGGTTCAACCCCTTTGTATACACGGACAGGCACTTTGTAGGTACCTGTATTTTTAATAGGCCCTTTGAGCAATATCATCCTTTTTTCAACTTCAATATCCTGATTCGCAAGGGCGCTAATAATATCGCCCGAAGAAACAGAACCGTACAGGCGATCCCCTTCACTAACCTTTGCGATTATCTTACATACAACATTTTCAAGCCGTTTGGCCATCTCTTCGGCAAACTCCTTTTCCTTGGCAATCTGCAATTCAAATTTACCCTTTTCCATCTCCAGCATTTTGCGATTTTGAGAAGTTGCCATCACAGCCTTTTTCTGCGGCAAAAGATAGTTTCGGGCATAACCGTCTGCCACTGTTACCTCGCTGCCGATTATTCCTAACGACCCTATTGTTTCCTTTAAAATTAACTTCATAAGCTACCCCTATTTTTTCATATTTATGGAGAGCTTTTCAAGGCTCTCTTTGTCTGCGACCTCTTGTTTATGAATTTTTTACTATAATCAGTTTTCTTGCTTGATTCCCAATTTTCTGTAATTCAACCAAATATCGGAAAAACCAAGGCCTATAATAATAAGCACTATAACCTGCTGAATTGCAATAAGGCTATATAAAAAAAACTTTAATATAGATGGAAACCGTTTTTTTTCAAAAAAGAACGAAACAATGGCCATGCCCTGAAAAAAATATATCGACATCAGAATGATCAGCCCATTTAAGCCGACCATCTTTATGCCTCTTTCAGGTAAAATCAGCATCAGCCCACAGCCTATGACGCCCCAAACAAAAGAGTCGGGGACTTTCCATAAATTCAGAGAACCGAAATCAGGATAAAAAAGACCTCTGGCTTTTAGAATCGGTTTTGCGATAAGCAGAATCGCCCATGCCAGAAAAAAGCTTGAAGCCACTACCATGGCAGGGATGATTCTCAATAGAACATACTGTATATTTTCAAGTGAGTTTGAAAAAATGCGGATGTTTTCCTCAGGCACCCCCATCTTTTCACACAAAGCAATTGTTAGGTTTAGACTTTTTGCCACATATTCCGATATAAGGGCAATAATCCCTGTATCAAAAATATTGCTGTAAAAAAATAAACCAAAAACCCCTGCAGACAATACTAAAGCGCATGCATATAAAATCGTCTTTTCAATAGAAAGCTTAAATTCAATAAGCTCACCCAGAACAAAACCAAACAGTAACAGTCCTATAAAGAAAAATATGTCGATCGATATCGTGCCGATCATGAAAATCATCATGATTGACGCGACAAGCACTATGGCTCCGGTTGTTCTGCCAAGCTTTGAACGATAAAAAAAAATCGGCAGTGGAATAAACAGAAAACAAACTAAACCTATGACCGGCAAATAAATCGATGCTGCAAAGATAAGCGTTGTGATCGCAATTCCTTTTGCTATATCGATCGAGATATTCCCTTGAATGGTTTGAGGCACTATCCATTTCTCCTTTGAGACAGACTGCAGAATATCTTATTAATATTTTTTATAGCCCACAGTGCCAACGTAAGGCAGAAAAGCGATTGTACGGGCGCGCTTGATTGCATGCGTCAGGGTGCGCTGATGTTTTGCACAGGTTCCGGAAATGCGCCGCGGAATAATCTTTCCGCGCTCTGTTATAAAAAATCTAAGCGCCTGGGGGTCCTTATAATCTATTGTTAGATTGGTGTCTGCACAAAAACGGCAAATCTTACGGCGGTTATATACTCTTTTTTTGGCATCATTTTTATTTCTGCCAGCGCTATTTCGTCTTTGGAATTTGAAAGCAGCAGCCATTTTACTTTTCCTCCTCATCAGTCTCAGTTTGCGTTGTTTTGCTTTCTACTGCTTGAGATTCGCTGATTTCGGATTGATCTTGCTTATCTTCCGGCTCAGAATCATTCAATTTATCCTTTGTGGCAGCAGTTGATTCATCATCGGAAGCTGTTGTATCTTGAGCAGTCTGTTTCTTGCTTGCCTCAGCTTCAGCCATCTGTTTCTTGCTTGCCTCAGCTTCAGCCATCTGTTTCTTGCTTGCCTCAGCCTCAGCTTCAGCCATCTGTTCCTTTATTCTTTCAACATCGGCATCCTTGTCAAGCAAGACTGTCATATACTTTAAGATCCTTTCATCGATCCGGAAAAATCGCTCCATTTCATTCACAAGAGCTCCGGTCCCGCAAAAATCTAAACGAACGTAATATCCGTGCGACCTTTTCTTGATTTCATAGGCAAGTCGCTTGTCCCCCCATTCATCAACGATTATAAGAAAACCACCCTGCTGGATTATCAAGTCTTTTAATTTTTCAAAAATAGGCAGTCTTTGTTCATTCGAAAGATCAGGATCGACAATAACTATTGTTTCGTATCTTCTCATTTAACCTCCTTTTGGATATTAAGCCCTGGTAATTACCCCAGAGCAAGGGTTTTTGGTGGGCCGTCGGGGAATCGAACCCCGAACCTACTGATTAAGAGTCAGGTGCTCTGCCTGGTTGAGCTAACGGCCCTAGCATGCAAATATAAAAATTAAAAAAGAATTTTTATCAATTTAAAAATTATTTGTCAATTTCTTTTGAACGATTTAAGTTGTATTTTCTTTTTGATTTTCCAGTATTTTTAAAGTAGTATGCCAAAAATATCTGAGCCGGATAAAAACTTTTGACAAAAGGATGACTTAAAGATGAACTGCGAGAAATCTCATAAACTATTTAATCGAGCATTAGGTATCATACCAGGTGGTGTCAACAGCCCTGTTCGTGCATGCAAATCGGTCGGCATGGAACCAATCTTTATAAATTATGCTAATGGAAGCATGATTACAGATGCAGACGGCAACAAATATATCGACTATATCGGTTCATGGGGGCCCATGATATTAGGGCATAGGCACTCCTCGGTTATCAGGGCTCTTGCATCTGTTTTGAATCAAGGAACAAGTTTTGGGGCGCCCACCGGCCTGGAAATTAAATTAGCCGAAATGGTGATAGATGCCGTCCCTTCAATAGATATGGTCAGAATGGTAAACTCCGGCACAGAAGCGACCATGAGCGCTATACGTCTTGCCCGCGGAGCCACGGGTAGAGACATGATAATTAAGTTTGACGGATGCTATCATGGTCATGCAGACTCCCTTCTTGTGGAGGCAGGGTCAGGCATTGCCACTTTGGGCATTCCCGGAAGTTCAGGCGTGCCAAAATCCTTTGTAGAACATACTATGTCTTTACCATATAATGATATCGAGTGTGTAAAAAAGGTTATGGAGGACCAAGGCAATAAGGTTGCCTGTATAATAGTTGAACCTGTTGCAGGAAACATGGGGCTGGTGCCGCCTGTTGACGGTTTCCTGAAAACTTTAAAAGAGCTGACTGAAAAAAACGGCAGCTTGCTCATATTTGACGAGGTTATGACCGGTTTCAGGGTGGCATATGGAGGAGCTCAATCTCTTTACAGGATCTCTCCGGATCTTACATGCCTCGGCAAAATCATTGGAGGGGGGCTGCCTGTCGGCGCGTATGGAGGCAAACGTGAAATTATGGAGCATATAGCCCCGCATGGGCCAGTGTATCAAGCAGGCACCCTGTCCGGTAATCCTCTTGCCATGGCGGCAGGCATTGCGACCCTTACCCAATTGAAAAAATCGGGTTTTTATGATGCTCTGGATGAAAAGGCTGATAAACTTGCCATTGGTCTTGAGAAAGCCGCGCAAACAGCAGAAATAAAGACAAATGTAAACAGAGTGGGTTCAATGATCGGGCTTTTTTTCACGGACAGAGATGTGAAAAATTTTGACGATGCAAAGACCTGCGATCTTGATATGTTTTCAGCCTTTTACAAGGGCATGCTCGAAAAAGGGATTTACCTCGCGCCCTCCCAGTTTGAAACCATTTTCGTTTCATCGGCTCATAGCACAAAAGATATAGATACAACAGTAAAAGCAGCAGAGGAGGTGCTGGCAATTATTCGCCTAACCTCTTGTCGCCAAGAAGGTATTTAGTCACATATTCATCAACAGACTTCTCAATAGGAGTGATCTCTTTTTCATACCCGTTTTTTCTTATTTTTGAAATATCAGCGCAAGTATAGTACTGATATTTTTCACGGATTGCTTCGGGCATATCGATATAATCAATCTGTATCGGCTTTCCAATGGCATTAAAAATCGCTGAGGCAAGTTTATTCCAGGTATTTGCCACGCCACTGCCGATGTTGAAAATACCGGCACTGTTTTTGTTTGTTAGAAAATAGAGCGTCATGTCAACAGCATCTTTAACATAAATGAAATCACGCATCTGTTCGCCATCGTCATAATCGCTTTTGTAAGATTTAAAAAGCCGTATTTTTCCGGTCGCCAAAATTTGTTCAAATGCTTTATGTACGAGGGACCTCATGTCGCCTTTATGATATTCGTTTGGCCCAAAAACATTAAAAAATTTAAGCCCTGCCAATTTTTTAAGCAACCCGTTTCGCAAAGCCCACAAATCAAAGAGCTGCTTCGAGTATCCATACATATTCAACGGTCGAATCCTGTTTAACCCGGCTTCATCATCGCTGAATCCTTTGTTTCCGTCGCCATAGGTTGCCGCACTCGAGGCATAGATGAAGCGCGCGTCGACCCTCAAGGCAAAAAGAGCGAGCTGCTTTGTATACTCAAAATTGTTTCTTATAAGATATGTCGCATCCTGCTGGGTCGTGGAAGAGCAGGCGCCCATATGAATAATGGCCTCTATCCCGGATTGCCCAAAACCAAATGCTGATGAAAGTTTATCATTAACAACCAGATTCAGGAAATCATCCTTCTCAATGTAGTCCATAAATTTGAGCGGGATCAGATTTTTCCATTTTTCTTCTGTGCCAAGGTGGTCTACAACAAGGATCTCGTCTCTGCCAAGTTGGTTCAGCTTCCATACAATCGCGCTGCCGATAAAACCAGCGCCACCTGTAACGATGATCATTTTTGTTTCCTTTCGAGGTATATATCAAGAGTTATCCTGTCTGATTTTTTCAAAAAATATTACATCATATCAAATAATTTTGCAACAAAGAGAAATCCGGATATAAATTATGCGTATTGCCAAGAAAATCAATTTAAATCATAGATAATCCACCCCGCCTTGCGGGATGAGAATTGAAAAGGCTATGCCGTTTCAGGCGTTAATAAAAGACTATAAATCAGACAGGATTTACAGGATATTCAGGATATTTTTTGCCTTTCCTGAAGAAAGGCAAAAAGTGTCAACCCTCTTCGAGGGAACTAATTGGA
>JAPVVG010000230.1 GCA_028571455.1 Desulfobacteraceae bacterium
AACCGCCATAAAGGAAAGCAAAATTGATCCAAAAAAGATTGTGATGGTATCCGGGATCGGTTGCTCAGGACGTGCCGCAGGTTACATCAAACTTGATTCCTTTCATACCACCCATGGAAGGGCGATTCCATTTGCAACAGGGTTAAAATTGGCCAGACCTGATCTTACGGTAATTGTATTCAGCGGCGACGGAGACCTCTTTGCCATAGGCGGAAACCATTTTATCCATGCGGCGCGGCGTAATGTGGATATAACTGTTATCTGTGTGAATAATTTTAATTACGGCATGACCGGAGGCCAGGTTGCGCCCACTACCCCTAACATGGCCAAAACCACGACAACACCTTTCGGCAACCCTGAAACCCCTTTTAATCTACCCTTATTGGCATATGCCTCAGGAGCCACATATGTGGCCAGATGGACCATACTCCACTCGCGTGACATAACGGAATCAATAAATGAGTCGCTTGCAAAAACAGGGTTTTCCTTTATAGAGGTCCTTTCCCCCTGTCCGGTTAATTACGGACGACGCAATAAATTAAAACCGCTTGATGAATTAAAGCTATATCAGGAGAAGACCATAATAAAAAATGACGCAAAGCCCACCGAACTCGATATTGATTTTGATAAGGGTGTTGTCCTGGGCAAGTTTGTCGATATTGACCGTCCGACATTCGGAGATAGTTACAACAAAATATGTAGGCAGGATAAGTCGGAATAGTTACAAGTGTTGCGAAGGCTAACAGCCTTTAGCCTACAGCCTAAACAACCTGAATAGTTACTATCAAACTATGACTGACAAGCAGAAACAGAAAAAGGAAATTATCATTACAGGATTTGGGGGCCAGGGTATCATCATGGCCGGTCGTATTCTTGGAAGATCGGCAGCCCTGGGAGACCGGAAAGAAAGCGTGTTTACGCAATCTTACGGGCCGGAATCTCGCGGAGGCGCCTGCAGCGCTCAGGTTATAATCTCGGAAGAACCTATCCGTTACCCTTATGTAAGGCATCTGGATATTCTTATATGTATGTCTCAGACCGGGTACGAGACATTTGTCGGGCAGATGACACAGAAAACGATTTTGCTTATTGAACAGGATCTTGTGCGTCCGAGTTTAAATAAATGCGACCCTTTTGCCATTCCTGCCACACGAATGGCTGAAGAATTAGGGCGAAAGATGATGGCAAATATCATTATGCTCGGTTTTTGCATCGCCGTAACAAAGGTTGTCTCCCTAAATGCGGCTCTTGATAGTGTCGCGGCCTCTGTGCCAAAGGGCACAGAGGAGGTAAACACCAGGGCCTTTAAAAAAGGTTTTGATTACGGCCTGGCAATCCTTAAGGGACGAGACAAAAAGGCTGTTGGCAGGACAGGAGCTGTTTAATGAAACGCACAAAGGACAGGCTTCGCAGGGTTATCGTTATAGGCGCCACACCAGCCGGAATAATGGCAACCAATAAGCTTGGCGAGCTCGGTATTCCGGTTACCCTTGTTGATTCCGATTATGACCTGGATTTAAAACTTTCCTGTGATGAATATAAACTGAAATCAGGCATTCCTCTCAATCATGCCCACCGGCCCGGACTAATAAGAATTTTGAGAAATCCGTGCATCAGGACTATTTTACCTGTTGAAATAACCTCCATAAAGCATAGCCCCCAGGGCTTTCGATTACGCATGAATCGATTGCAGACATTTGTGGATCCGGATCGATGCATATTATGCGGTCGTTGCGTAGATATTTGCCCGGTTTCAGCTCCCGGAGGGGAAAAACCGATAAGTTTTAACACCAGGCGCAGCCTTCCGGGCCGCGCAGTTATCGACAAGAGGCGTCAACCCCTTTGCCAGGAAAACTGCCCGCTTGGAGTTAATGTCCAGGGATATGTCGCTCTTGCAAAGGCAGGCAGGTTTCTGGATGCTTTGAACCTCATCAGGGAGGATAACATCCTGCCCGGGATCTGCGGACGAATCTGCACACACCCTTGCGAGAAGGCCTGTAGAAGAGGCGATATAGATGATCCGATTGCAATAAGAGATATAAAGAGATTTTTGGCAGATTATGAGCTGTCGCATAAAGAAAAGACAAAAAACCGGCCTGAGACTCTTGTTGATCAGGGTCTGAAAATGAAACAAAAAAGACTGGAGTCAATCGCTATTGTTGGTTCCGGGCCCGCTGGTCTAACTGCTGCCGCCGATCTTGTCAAGTATGGTTACCAGGTAACGATTTTTGAAAAGGAAAAGATGGCGGGCGGGCTGCTTAGATACGGAATCGGCCCTCATCGTCTTCCGAGAGACATCCTGGACATTGAAATAGCATACATCAAAGGGCTCGGGGTAAAATTTATATTATCCAGCCCAATTGATTTAGACAGCGACATTGACACGCTTAAAAAAGATTTTGACGCTGTTGTCCTGACTACAGGGACATGGTCTGACCGTATGTTAGGTATTCCTGGGGAAACACTTGAAGGGGTTGAAGGGTGTATATCCTTTCTTAGAAGAATCTATTCCAATGACATAGATGAGCTGAGAGAAAAGGTTGCGGTGATCGGAGATGGAAATGCCGCATTTGATCTGGCCAGGACACTTATACGTATCAAAGCCCACGTCACAATACTGTCATGGTTTCCCAGGGATTTGATTCCAGCAGATATAGAAGAGATAAAAGCGGCAGAAGAGGAAGGAGTTGTTATAAAGGACAGCCTTCAGGTATGCGCCTTTATAGAAAAAAACAACAAATTAGACAAATTGCGTTGCGCCCTTACAAGACCGGGAGAGCCCGATGCCCAGGGAATCCCTTGGCCTGTAATGGTCCCCGGAACAAAGCCTTTTGAACTTGAATTTGAGAGGGCTTTTGTTGCAACTGGTCAGGTTGGCGCATTTAAGGGCAAACTAACCAAAGCCGGATGTAATATTACAGCTCATGGCTATATCGAGGCTGATGAATCGTTTTGCACAAATATTTCCGGTGTATATGCGGCCGGAGATGCGGTTTCAGGCCCGTCATCCGTGGTTCAGGCCATGGCAACAGGTAGAAAGGTTGCCTTAACGGTTCACAGGAGCATTTCAGGTGAGCAGCATGAAGACGCCATGGTGTTGAGGCGCCAGGACAAAGATTTCCCAGAAATACCAGAAGATATTGCAGTGTTGTCACGACCCGACATGCCGCACAGGCAGCCGGATGCTCGCAGGAATAATTTTTCGGAAGTTGCATTGGGTTACAGTGAATCTCAGGTTGTTTTTGAGGCCGGCCGGTGTCTGCAATGCGGCGTATGTTCACAGTGCCTCCAGTGTGTTGATGCCTGCGGCTCAATCAACGCAGTGAATCATGGGGATTTTCTGGAAGAGATTATTGAAAGCGCCGGCGTTATAATTATAGCCGATCCATCTATGGCTACCAGGATTAAAGGGGAGGATGTAATAAGGACATATGGCCCAAAGAGCGCAAAGCCGGATATATACGCTACAATCCTGCGTGGCTATGCGGCCGCTGCTCAGGCCATGATTTTGTTAGGTGAAACCTCGCAACAGTTAAAAGGGCACGGCATTTCCTTTTATCCTCCTGATCCCGGTCTTTCTTCTGATATCCGTCTTGGAATATTTGTTTGCAGGTGCAATGATTCTCTCGGATGGCTTGAAGGGATGGGTGAGTATATTGATGAATTAAGATTACATAAGGATGTTGTCCATGCTGAGGCCATGAACTCTGCATGTATACCTGAAGGTTCATCAAAAATCATAAGCACGATTCGTGAAAAGGGTATTACGCGCGTAGTTCTTGCATCCTGCGTATGCTGCCCCCTGAATTTTGTATGCAGCGCATGCACGGACCAGAGAAGCAGACTAAAACATGCTCTGTTTACAGGCACGGGGATAAGCCGCTCCATGGTGGAGGCTTGCAATTTAAGGGGAGAGGTTCTGAGACTTGTGGAAAATAATCCTTCCCTGGCTTTAAGCAGGTTCAGTGGGCTGATAGATCGCTCTATTGAACGGGCGAGAAGATTGAAGCCTTTGCCGGCGCTTGTGAGGAACTATAATTTTACAACCGCGGTGATCGGGGAGTCTGAACCTGCTGTTAGCAGCGCTTTTACCCTTGCTCAGGCCGGATTTGAGGTTTTTTTGTTTGGGACCTCTAAAAAACCGCTTACTGAAAAACTTAACCATACAAACATTCACTGCTTTGAGGGGTCTTTGGTAAAGGGGTTCAGCGGCACACTTGGAGATTTCCAGGTTTTTATAGATATGGGAGATTTCCAGAGGACCGTACGTGTTGGCGCAGTTATACTTGGTGAAAGATCGAGGGAAAAAATTCAGCATATACACCAGGAAGGGTTGCCGGGCCGTATTATTGCATCATCTTTGCAAAAGCAAGGAGTTCTTGGGATACCATTCTTTTATCCGGGAGCAACCTCTATTTCAGGACTTTTCCTTGCCGATCCACCCGGCATTAATATTTCTAAAAGACAAAAGGGGGCTGCTGCCGCAGTTCAGGCCGTGGCCATCATGCCGCGCGGGCCGCGGCAGAGCAAAGGGTTTACCGTAGTAGTGGATGAAAACTTATGCCGTGGTTGCGGACGCTGCAGTAGTGTTTGTCCTTATCACGCCATTAGCTTATGCAAAAATGCTGTTGGAGGATGGTACGCATCCGTGGATGAGGCGCTGTGTAAGGGGTGCGGCAACTGTATTTCAGTATGTCCGACAAATGCCGCTGACAGTCCATATCGTAATCAGGGTTATCTTGAACAGGCAATTAAGGAATTATTAGAAGAGCCGGGATTAAAGGATTGAGGGATTGAGGAATTGAGGAATTGAGGAATTGAGGAATTAAAGGATTGAGGAATTGAGGAATTGAGGGATTAAAATCAATATAATACCTTCAATTCCTAAATCCCTAAATCCCTAAATTCGCAATTAAGCGAAGCGAATTCCTAAATCCCTAAATTCGCAATTCCTAAATTATTACAAATTATGAATAACTTTAATATCATCTTAATGATGTGCAACTGGGGGCCTCATACCGCATTTCAGATTCTTCAGGACAAAGGGGCTGAAATACCTCCGGAGATTAAAATGATCCGCATTCCCTGCACAGGAAGGATCAGCAAATCCCTTCTATTTAAGGCGTTTGAGATGGGAGCGGATGGAGTCGCTCTTGTTGGTTGTGAGCCTGGCGCCTGCCGTTATGGAAGCGGCACTGCCGCTGCAAGGGAAAATACAGAGGATATGCGGGAGATTCTCGGTCTTTTAGGATTAGGGAAAGATCGCCTGCGCCTTGCCACATTCCTGCCTGATGATTCAGAACCGTTGCTGCAATTTCTTAAAGATTTTTGCAAGGATATTCGGGCGCTTGGCAAAAGCCCAATGGTGCTGGATAGAGTAGCGGAGCCACAGGCCGTAAGCAGAGAACTTTTATCTGATATAATTTCTTCTCATGATGTCTATGCGTGTCAGGACTGCGGCAAATGCACATCAACATGTCCACTGGCGCTTAGCGGAAAGGATTTTTCACCTCGGGCTCTGGCCGGTTCTATTATAGCAGGGGATATTGATTTACCTGAGGTACAAGCGGATATTTGGACCTGCCTTACCTGCGGCCTTTGTTATGACCGGTGTCCATCTGCTGTTAACTTTCCTGAGTTTATTCGTGATCTTCGTCATTTTTCTAAGACACGTAATGTAGATGACCATGAGGCTCACGGAGGCTTTTTTCAGTCTTTAATGCGGGCTATGACATCTCCGAAGCTTAAAACAGAGCGCTGGACGTGGCTTCCGGATAACATCCAGATTGATTATAAAAGCAAAGTCCTCTTTTTCGGGGGCTGCGCTCCATTTTTTGATATATTTTTCAGACACCACCTGGGCGTTCAGACCTCTAATATTATAGTTGACAGCCTTCGTTTATTGAATTTCTTTGATATCAAGCCGGCCCTGCTCAAAGATGAACGATGTTGCGGGCACGATCTTTTGTGGTCCGGAGACCAGGAAAATTTTTTAAGGCTTGCCAGATTCAATGTTGATTTAATCCATTCTCTTGGCATTGAAGAGGTTGTTACCTCCTGTCCGGAATGCTATCGAACGTTGAAACATGACTATGCAAACTATGGGCTTGAATTAAAATTCAAGGTTACGCACATCTATGATCTTCTTGAAAAAGAAATTGACAAAGGGGCCGTGAGTTTCAAAAAAATTGATAAAAGGTTGACTTTTCAGGACCCGTGCCGTCTGAGCAGGTTTGAGCAAAGAGCCGATCTGCCGAGAATGTTGATAAGGCGTCTTAAAGCCGACAGTTTCCAGGAAATGCAGGATAGCGGAGCAGCCGCTATCTGCTGTGGCAACAGCGCATGGATCGGATGTGATTCATTCAGCAAGGCGCTTCAGGTAAAACGCCTGAAACAGGCTCATGATACAGGAAGCGATCTTCTTATTACAGCCTGCCCAAAATGCCAGATCCATCTCAAATGCGCGATGGAGGATCCTTTTCTTGGAGATGAGTTAAGCATGGAGATGATAGACTTAACAAGCCTTGTAGCAAAGACTATTTACTGGGAATAAA